>CAZHMX010000049.1:0-13378 GCA_964533725.1 uncultured Alistipes sp.
TGTTCGGGTTCGCCGCGCGGCTGGGCCAAATCATTGGCCCAAGGAGCGCAGTCGCTGTCAGAAGATCCGTCCTCGTCGGTGTCGGCACAATCCTCGGGTGCAGATCCCGGGCGGAGGCAGAGGCAGAGCAGCAGGAGATAGATGCAGAGGGTTCGGGTGGCGGAGAGTGGGAGGTTGAAGGAGGCGAAGGGGAGTGCGGAGATTTGCTGGACGAGGTGGTTTTGGGCGACGGCGACGCTGTCGAGCAGGGGTGCGATGACGGGGTGGAGACAGGGGAGGAGGATGGCGACGAGGGCCAGGCCGAGGATGGCGGTGGAGAGGACGAGTGTGGGGGCGGCGAGCAGGAAGGAGAGCAGGGAGACGCGGCCGAAGTAATGGGCGACCAACGGGGCTGTGGCGAGGGTGGCGCTGACGGCCACGGCGGTAAGTGCGGTAAACCGGTTCACGGCGCCGTAACGGCACCGCAACCGACGACCTAACGGCACGCCCCAGAACAGGATTCCGGCCATGGCGAGGAAGGAGAGCTGGAAACCGATATCAAATAGCCATAACGGGTTAACGATAAGCATCATAAAGGCGGAGATCGTCAACACGCGATGGCTGTCGACCTGTGCGCTGTTGCGCCGCATCACCTGATAGACGGAGAACATCAGGGCGGCACGTACGGCACTGACGGGGAAACCGGTTGTGGCGACGTAGATCCACACGGCGACAAAGACAACGAAGTTGCGCCGGCTGTTGCCGCGGAAAAAGAGAAGCAGCAATGCCGACAGGGTGTCGATCAGGAGATAGAAGATGCCGATATGCAAACCCGATACGGCCAGCAGATGGGCGTTGCCGCTGCGGACATAGGCTTCGCGCAGGGCGGGCCGGAAATCCGACCGCTCGCCCGTGGCCAGCGCCGTCACTAAAGCCTGCGCGTCGGGCGAGAGCGGAATGCGTCGTGCCCGTTCGACCGCCGCGGCGTGGAGGCTCCGGCGTGCCGCGAGCGTGTCGGCCGCGCGGAGGATCATGTTGTCGGGATGGAGCCGCATGGCGCCCGCATAGCCGCGACGGCGCATCCGGCGGGCATAGACCGAGGTGTCGGAGTCGAAACGGCGGAACTTTCCTGCGACGATCCACGGCCGACCTGCCGCCGCACTGTCCGCGCCGTAGAGCCGCACCCGCAGATCGCTGCCGTGCCACGTGCCCGCATCGTCGCGCCAGGCTGTCAGCCGTCCCGAACGGCCGTTCCCGTCGGCTGTCAACTCATAGAGCGCCTCGGCCGGAAAATCTGTCGGCAGCGAACTGCGGAACCCGGTCCAAAAGAGTCCGAAAAAGAACAGAAGAGCATAGAAGTAATAGTTCCGCCGGCTACGGAGGCCCATCACGGCGCAGACAAACAACGCCGCACCCGTGTAGCCGAGCGGCAAGGAGAGCCTCTCCGCTCCGTAAATACCCAGACAAAGCGCAAGCAACGAGAGCGACAGGCGCATACTACCGATAGCGGGTAAAGCTGTGGTTTATAGCCACTTTTTATACTTGAAGAAGCAGATGGTCAACACGGAGGCCAACACCATCAGTCCGATGGCGAAGATGTAACCCATCGGGATCACCGTGCCGTTCGCGAGCGTAAGCGTCCACTCCAGTTCGGGCATATATTTGAAGTTCATGCCGTACATGCTGGCGATCAGTGTCGCGGGCATGAAGATCACGGCGGCCACCGAGAAGATCTTCACGATTTCGTTCTGCTCGATGTTGATCAGGCCCAGTGCGGCGTCCTGGATGTAGTCCAGACGCTGGAAACTGAACTCGGCGTGGTTGATCAATGAGTTGACGTCCTTGATCATCAGCTGCAAACGGGGATAGATATCGTTCGGGAAGCGTTCCGACCGCAGGATGCCCGACAGGACGCGCTGGCGGTCGAAGATGTTCTCCCGCAGCGACATCGTGCTCTCCTGCAGGGTGTTGATGCGGTGGATCACCCCTTTGTCGATCGTGTCTTCGCTGTTGATATCCTTGCTCAGGGTCGACACCTGCTTGGCCACCCACTCCACCATATCGGCATCGAAGTCGATCCGCACCTCCAGCAGCGAGATGAAGATGTGATAGCCGGTCGAATAGTTGCGATAGTTGATCTGCAACCGTTTTTCGGTCTCGCGGAAGGTGCGCGACTCGGCCTGCCGGACGGTCACCAGCACACCCTCGTTCGAGAGGAGAAACGACACGGGTTCGATCGTGAAGCCGTCGCCCGTGGGGACGAAAAAGTTCGAGTTGGAGATGATGGCGTTTTCGCTTTCGGAGTACTTCGAGGTGGACTCGATCTCCTCGACCTGCTGCCGGGTCTGGAGGCTGATCTCCATAAAACTCTCCACGGCCTTCTGCTCCTTGATGGTCGGCTGGAGCATATCGATCCACAGAATATCGTCGAAACCCAAATCGTCGAACAACCGGGTTTCGGCATTGCGGATGATTTTGTTGTATTGTTTGAGATAGATCGTAATCATAAGGCTTTGCCCTCGTTTTTGTTTTGTAATGAGTGATTTACGCATCCGTCACGGTGCGTCAAAACGATCGGGCGCACGCCGTTCGGGTGTACGCCGCAAGCCTTATGCTCTTCAGCCGGGATTGACCTTCGGGGCGACCTTCACGCCGGCGTCCCACAAGGCCTCGAGCGAACGGTGTTTCTGCTCATCGAAGAGCCAGTCGGTCGACGCCGTCAAACGCAGATAGACCTCCTGCGGCTCCTTGACGCCGCTCTCCGCAAGGGCCTCCCACAGCTGTTCCACCCCTGCGGTCAGCGCCTGCTCCAGCGCGTCGATCGCCTCGTACGGGGCTCCTTTGCGCGCCACCCACACCGAATCGACCAACGGCGTCGCGGTCAGTTCCTGCCACTCGTCGGCCAGGTCGTACGCGCCGCCATAGCAGTCGCCGAAGGCCTCCACATCCTCCCCCGTGACGAGTACGGCGTCGCCGTCGCGGGCCAGCCCCAACTCCGAGGGGTCGTCGTAGAGCTCCCATTCGGGGCGGATTTTCCATTTGCGGGCGGCCAGAAGCGAGGCGACCTTCACGGCCGTCGGCATCTCGCGGCCGCACAGCACGCGGCGGATCTCGTCGATGGGGTTGTTGGCCATCAGTACGGCACGGCGCGACCCTTCGCCATAGGCGACACAATAGGAGGTCAGCAGTTCGACGCCTTGAATTTCGGGAAAAGCGACCGCGGGGACAAGGGCCAGATCGGCTTCACCGCGGGCGAGTGCTTCGAGTACGGATACAGGCGAGGCGACCACGGTAAGGCCGTCGCCGAGGGTTTCAGCGTGACGAATACCGTGGATGAAGGGTATCGAATCGATGTTCGACAGAAGAACTGTACGTGGGGCCCGCACCATCATCCATAGGTTTAGAAAATTCGTTCAACATTGCAATCAACTTCACAAAGGTACGAAAAAACGCCATACCACGCAAATTTTTTCACCGTTTTTATCATGCAGGGCCTGTAAAGTCTCCGCAGAGACTTCGGCGGACTCCTGTCCGGATGCACAAATCGGCGTTGTCCCGCGTCCGGATACCGTGGCGGCGGGGGAACGACGGGGCGCAACCGGTGAAAGTAAAGGGCGGGGTGTTTAGAGGGCGGTTATATCGTGGTAGACCAGGCGAAGCTGATAGGTGCGGTTGAAGCAGCCGAGGATGCCTGCCAGCGATACTTCGCCCTGGGGCAGGAATTCGAGGGCGTATTCGCAACTGCCGGAGGTCCGGACGGTCAGGGTGTTGCCGTCGGCATCGATGGCCTGGCGGTTGGTGGTGACGGGGCGGCCGCTTTCGGGGTCGACATCGCACCAGCGGGTGTCGGCCGGGGTGTCGAAACGGAGCCGCTCGAAGCGCACATAGGAGCCGACCAGACGATTCGTGCAGGCGGTTATTGTCAGCGTTTGGGGTTCGGGCATCACGATCGGACGATCGGTCAGCGGGTGAAGCTGGCGGTTGGCCCGGTCGGTCGGGATGCCATTCTGCACCTTCCACGCTGCGGGGTCGACCGAAGGAATGCCGATGTAGGGGCAGGCGTCGTCGTGAAAGAGCGTCAGCCCCGTGCAGATCACCTCCACGGTCTGCCCGACGGGATAGCGGCGGTAGAGGTTTTCGCCGTCGATCCGTACCTCGATGCCGCCCCACTCGTCCTCCAGGACAATCCGATACGGAAATTCGCCCATCAGATCATTGGCCGTCACGCAACCGCGCACCGTGCAGCTGCGTTCGATGTATCCGTTCTCCGTTTTCAGTTCCGCGATGGAGATCCTCTCGGTGGATTCCTCCTCCTGGGTCAGTGCCGTTGCCGAGCTGCACGCCGCCATCGCCGCTACGGCCGCAAGCAGGCAGACCCTTCCGGCAAGGAGGGCCCAACGGCTCCGCCGACAGTGCGGCGATCCGCTCCCGGACGGAGGAGGGCAGCGGAGTCCGGCCGATTCGTTACGGGATGTAGGCAGGTTCGGCATCGTAAAACGGTTGAAAGTCGGGCACCCTTCAGCGGGTTACAGCAAAGTTAATCAAATCGATCCGATTATGCAAGCGTCTCCCGTTAAATGGGGTAAAGTGGTGCGGAAAAAGGGTTGCTCCTGAAAAAAGGCAGGCTCCCAGGAAAAATCCGGGGAGCCTGCCATGCGGTGATATCGGAGGCTTCGTCGAAATGACTGCAGCGGTAAATTCGGTCGGCGGGGGCTGCGGGTTACAGATAGGCGTCGATCGAGGCATCCTCGTTCAGCCGGTGCTTCTCGACCAGGATGGCCATCTCGGGATCGAGGTTGGCACGGAAGCGGAGCGAGGCGCGCAACGCTACGGCGCGTTTGTAGTGCTCGATGGCCTGTTGGTCGTTGGCCATACGGGCGCAGAGGATCGCCATCATATATTGCTCCTCGGCATCCTCTTCGACTCCCTGCTGTTTGCTGAAGACCCTGTAGGCGGCCTGGTCGTAGCCCAACGACATATAGGTGATTGCCGTGTTGTGGTCTTCGTAGGGACGGAGGATTTCGAGGGCCTCTTCGTATTTGCGGTGTTTCATCAGCTCGAGGGCCTGCATGTAGTCCGTGTCGACCTCGTCCGTGGTGACGACCTCTTCCAGCTGGCCGCGGCGGTGGAGGTTGAACTTGAAGTCCACGGCACGCATCTGCGGATAGAGGTGCTGGCGCATGTGGCCATACTCGTGCGGGAAACGCGAGCGGATGCGGTATTCGCGCACGTCGGGATCCAGCTGCGTGTCGGCGATCAAGGCCAGCAGCGGCTGGTTGCCGGACAATTGCGGGTCGTTCGAGGCCAGACGGTACAACTCCTCCCAGTCTTCGGCCTGCCATTTGGCGCGCAGGAGGTTCGGCAGATCGGGCAGCAGGAGCTGCTCTTCGTTGTTCTTCACCACCTGCTTGCCCTGATCGTCGAGCGTGACGACGGTCTTGATCTGCTGACGCTGCAGCGAGTCGTGGAGGGGGCGAAACTCCTGCACGAGCACCGAGCGCAGGGCCTCGGCGCGTTCGCGGGCCAGACGGTCGTTGACGTTCCACGTACCCTCGGGCGAGGCGGTGGCGCGCAGCGAGATGCTGTCGATGATGAAGACCGGGTCGAGCATCAGATCGCGCGTCAGGTTGCGTACGGCGCGGATCTGGCTGCGGTTGTCGGCCGTGGTGTCGAGGACGGCCTTGCCGGCGGCGAAGGTGAAGTAGAAGCGGCGGTTGTCCTCCTTGTCGCGTTTGAGGATGACCTTGCGGTAGCGCGTGGTGGTGTCGATGTAGCTCATCATCGAGTGCACGGCGAAGGTCAGCGTGTCGGAGCGGCGCAACGTGTAGTGGTCGCCCATGCCGTTGTCGACGCCGCCGCGCAGGTAGAGGAACAGCCGGTCGGTGTTTTCGTCGGCCTGAATCTCCTGCACGTAGTGATATTTGATGCGGCGCATGCGGATCACCGTGTCGGGATTCTCGCGGACGATCGAGTCGGGACGGAAGACCGAATAGTCGTGCACCAGCGTATCCAGACGGGCGTTGGGGTAGTAGGGGTGCCGGACGTAACGGCGGTAGAGTTTGTCCGCGGCGTCCCCGGCCGGGCCGTCGTTCTGTCCGGGGATCCGGTAGTATCGCGAACGGTTCAGATGGTCCTGGCGGGTCTCGGGGTCGGTCTCGCGGAGCTGTTCCTCGACAGTCGGGCGCAGCAGGTTGGTGTATTGCAGGCGTTCGTCGGCCATCGTGCGCACGGTGGCTTCGTCGGCTGCGAGCACACGGCGTTTGACCTCGTCGCCCGTCTTCGCTATGGACGCCATGTAGGCTTCGCGGTCGCGTCCTTGGCCTTCGGGATATTGGCCCCGGATACGGGTGTAGTATTGGCCGCCGGGCAGCACGTCTACATCCTTGAAATAGTAGCGCGGGGCCAGGTAGTCGTCTATATGGTCGAATTTGTTTGCGGCGTTGGGCGTGTAGCTGATGCGTTTGCCCACCGTCCGGTCGGTCGAGAGGATGTATTGGCGCAGTTCGCCCACCACACCGCCGCGGGCGAGGTTGTAGGCGGCATATTCATGCTCCTGGATCCGGCGGAAGTTGGCGCCGGTGAGCACTACGGGGTCCAGCTGTTCCTCGGGACCGGCAACGCCCTTGCGCAGGATGGGGTTGAGCACCAGCTGCCAGTTCTTGTGCATCAGCTCTTCGGGGGCGGCGACGATAAAGTCGATCAGGATCTTGCCGCCGCGCTCGACCAGATTGCGGCGGCTCGATACGGTCACCGTCACGGTCTCGATGTTGCCGATGGCGATCTGGTTGCCCTCTTCGTCGATCTCCTTGTAGTAGATGCCGCTCGACATCGTGTCGAGCAGCGTGCCCTTTTCGTCGACCTTCTTGACCTTGCTCTCGATAAGCCGTTTGCGGGCGTCTTTTATCTCGCTCTCGGCCTTGTAGGCCTGTTGCGACTTGGCGGGCAGGTGCAGGTAGCCTTGCGGATCGTTCTGGGAGAGTCTGTGCAGGCTGTTGCAGCCGACCGACACCGTCGCGGCACAGAGCAGCAACGCCGCCTGTTGGAAAATTCGCGATTTCATAGATTTCAACGCTTTATCGGTGATCCACCGCACCGTTCACATCCACCGTGTAGACCCGGCGTTTGCCGCCGGGATGGGTGCAGATCTGACGAATCACCAGCGAGGCCTCGTCCATCCACGGTTCGTAGGGGATCTCCATCCGGTAGTCGATGGTCCGGTCCTTCGAATAGCTGTCGACGTCGATGATCCGGTAGGGTTCGCGCGAAGTCCAGCGGAAACCGCTCAACCGTTCCCGGCGCTCGCGCATGTGTTTCTGGTAGCGGCCTTCGACCAGCACATGGGGGAGCAGCACGACCGACTGACGGTCCGGCGTGCTCAACTCGGGGAGGATCATCCAGCTGGTCGAACGGGTGACGGAGTTGCCCGAGACGAAGAACTCCAGTTCGACGACCAACGTTCCGTCGTGTTCGACGATCTGTTTGCGTGTTACGGAGAAGTCGCCGACGATCGAGGTCTGGGCACCTGCGGGTGTCAAACCGATGAGCGACAGAAGGAGAACGAGGAGATATCTTTTCATGATTGCGATTCTGTTGGTTATTTTTTGCCGTTAAACAGGTAGACTAACGAGATGCTCAACTCGGTGGGCATGGGAGTATAGTGCACTTTGTTGATTTTGCGCCAGGCGCTGGCCGTGCCGTTTTCCCAGTTCGGGGAGACCTTGTCGGGTTCGGTGTGGTATTTGACGCGGGCGAGGCCCACGCCGCCCGAAACCTCCAGATTCAGGTGCGGCGAGAGGTAGAACGCATAACCCATGCCGACGCCGCCCGCCACGAACGTACCGTTGTAATAGTTGTGCTGCAGGTTTTTGAAGATGCTGATCTTGTCGCCGATATAGGGGATCCTGAATCCGCCGATCTTGAATCCGCCGCCCATGGCGTGCAGACTGAAGAAGAGACGCGTGTGGGCTTCGGTGACCCAGTAGCGGTACTCGGGACGCATGAACCAGTGCTGGATTTTGGCCTTGGAACCGTAGGTCCAGGGGTTCAGGTTGCAGGTGAGGTTGAAGGTCGAATGTTTGCCGGCTTTCAGCTCGATGCCGGCGTTCAGCGTACCTGTGGCCCAATAGAGCAGGTTGGTCTTCACGGCGATATCCTGTGCCTGCACACGGGGCGCGGAGCAGAAGATTCCGGTGAGCAGGAGCAGGGTCAGAAGTATGGTTTTTCTCATTTTCTGTTAGGTTTTTGCAACTTATCCTATATTTTTTAGTGTGCAAAGATAAAGATGAAAATAGTATTGTCAAAATTTTTACAGCTGATTTCGGTAGAGAAAAAACGAAAAAAAGTAGAAAAAAGTGGAAAAGTGCCGTTGGGTTGCCTCTTTGGAAATATTTGCCTATCTTTGTCGCCGATTCTAAAATTCACCGAAACGAATGAAAACAATGAAGATGATGACGCGCGCCCTGCTGGCGGTCGTATGCGTAATGACCGCTCTGCCGACGATGGCGCAGTTCAACTGGAAAAAGGCCGTCGGGGCCGGTGCCAAAGCGGCGAAGGCCGCCACGCTGACCGACGAACAGATGGCCGCCTACGTCAAGGAGTCGATCGACTGGATGGATGCCAACAACAAAGTCTCCGCCGAGGACAGTCCCTACACCGTGCGACTCCGGAAGCTGACCTCCGAACTGAAAGAGGCCGATGGTATTCCGTTGAATTTCAAGGTTTACGAGGTTACGGATGTCAATGCCTTCGCCTGTGCCGACGGCAGTGTCCGGGTCTTCTCGTCGCTGATGGATATCATGACCGACGACGAGCTGCTGGGGATTATCGGCCACGAGATCGGCCATGTGGCGTTGCGCCACTCGAAGAAGGCCTTCAAAACGTCGCTTCTGACCGGTGCGCTGCTGGATGGGGTCTCCTCGACGGGCGGCAAGGCGGCGAAGCTGACCGATTCGCAGCTCGGCGCGATGAGCGAGGCCCTGGTCAACGCCCGCTTTTCGCAGAAACAGGAGCGCGAGGCCGACAATTACGGGTTCGACTTCCTGAAGAGCAACAACCGCAATCCGTGGTGTATGGCCATGTCGTTCCGCCGTTTGCAGCAGATGGAGCAGGAGGCGGGCGCCGGCAAACAGAATATCGTCAACCGCATCTTCGCCTCGCATCCCGATACCGAGGACCGGATCAAGGCCATGGAGGGACGCGCCGAAGCGGAAGGCTTCGCCCGGCCGTAACCGGTGCCGGCTTTTGGGTGCGGCACCGCGTAAGGGGTGTGCCCCGTGATCCTGTGCCGTGTGCCTGATCGGCAGAGAAACAGACGGGAGGATCCGGCCAATGGCCGGGTCCTCCCGTGGTTTTGTCGGGGACAGGGTCAGAATACGACGCCGAACCGGAATCCGAAGCTGTTCAGCCCGTCGATGTGGTAGACGAGCAGGTCGCCGCGGTTGCTGGCGTAGCCGTAGAAGGCGGCCACGTGGAAACCGTAACGGTGGCGCGGATTGGGATAGATGTTGACCCCCACTTCGGGCGAGAGGTAGAAGCCCCAGCGGTCGACGGATTGCTGGACGAGGTAATAATAACTCGAGAACTGGCTGTAATTGGGTCCGAGTTTCAGTCCCGCATAGGGCTGGAAGATCCCCGTGGTCAGGAAACACCAGCGCGAGGTCACGCCGAACGGAATCTGGAAAACGGCATGTTTCTGCCGGGTGTTCAGGGCGGTTGTCGGGCTCAGCGCGAGGGTCTCGCGTCCGACGCTCCGCAGATTCGTCTGGTAGTTGACAAAACCGCCGATGGCCAGCTGCGGCAGGAGGTAATAACCGCCCTCGAAGTTCATGCCCCAGCCCGAGGCCTTGTCGGCAAAACTCGTCCCGACGGGGATGTTGGTCTGCCAGTCGATGGTGAAATAGGCGTTGCGAAGCACCTGTGCGCGTGTCGTGAAGCCCATGCAGCAGAGGAGGGCCGTAAGCGCGAATATCGTGTATAGTCGTTTCATAATTTGGCGAATATTAACAGGTTATCGATTCGAGGGATTTTTGTCTAAATAGGGCGACTGCGCAAAGGCCTGCTCTACGGCCTCGATCGTGCGGTTGAGGTTGATGCGCTGCGACCCCGTCAGCAGTCCGGCCATGAAGGCGTGCCAGATGACCGGCAGCTTCTTCGTGCTCCCCTCCTGCACGGTGCTTGCCGCGCGCAGGTCGACCATCTCGAGGATGAGGGTTCCCGAACTGAAGCCGAAGACCGACGGGAATGGATAATACCAGTCGTCCCAATAGCCCCAGTAACCCAGCGACCAATAGGGGTTGTAGCGGGCGATGTAATAGGTGGTGCGCTCGATGTAGGTGAGCTGCAGACCCACCTGGGCCGCCGTTTTGTCCGTTTCGGCGACGTAGCCGTAGTCGTTCATGCAGTCGGCCACCTCGGCGAGCACCTGCTGTGCGTTCTCGTCCGTCCAGTCGGAGGTTTTGTCCCCCTCCAGAAGGAGGATCTTGTCGGGCAGGAAATAGGTCGTGATCTGTGTGAAGTCGGCCTTGTCGTCGCGCGTGGTCTGGACGGTGAACCGGTCGTTGAGCCCGTCCGTCGACGGTTCGTGCTGGCAGGAGGTGATCCCCGCGGTGAGCAGGATCGCAGCGGCTGCCGTCAGCATTCTCTGAAGTTGTTTTTTCATGGTTGTAATGATCTGGTTTCGTCCCCGATGCGCAAATTCCGTTCCAACCCGTCCGGGGGAGAGACAAAAAGGCCGTCCGAACGTTTCGGACGACCTTTTAATTCGTTGTCTGTATGTTGCTTACAGCAGGCGGTTGGTCTCGGTGTCGGGGAAGATCACCCACGGATGGAACAGCTTGGCCTCCTCGAAATCCATCAGCGCGTAGGAGACGACGATCACTACGTCGCCCACCTGCACCCGGCGTGCGGCGGGCCCGTTCAGACAGATGCAACCGCTCTCGCGCGGCCCCTTTATAATATAGGTCTCGAAGCGTTCGCCGTTGTCGACGTCCATAATCTGCACCTTCTCGCCCTCGATCATATTGGCCGCCTCCATCAACGCCTCGTCGATGGTGATGCTGCCCACATAGTTCAGATCGGCCTGGGTGACCTTCACCCGGTGGATCTTCGATTTCAGTACTTCGATCTGCATTATCGGATTCGGATGTTATCGATTAAACGGATGGCGCCCGCCTGTACGGCAATGCAACCCTGGATGCCGTTGGGGTTCTCCCACGAGTCGACCTGCTGCATGGTCAGCGCGTCGACCGACTGGTAATAGATCACCTTCAGCGCGGGATTCTTCTCCACTTCGGCCGTGACCCATCGGGTCAGTTCGTCGGGCGAAAGGCTGCGCGAGGCCTCCACGGCGGCGCTCAACACCTCGTAGATGTGGGGTGCGGCAGCGCGGTGTTCGGCGTCGAGGAGCTGGTTGCGCGACGAGAGGGCCAGTCCGTCCTCACCGCGGACGATGGGGCAGGGGACGATCTCGACCGTCAGCTGCAGCTGACGGACCATCGCTTTCACCACGGCGATCTGCTGGAAGTCCTTTTCGCCGAAGTAGGCTTTGGCGGGGCGGACGATATCGAAAAGACGGCTGACGACTTGGGCCACGCCGTTGAAGTGTCCCGGGCGGGTAGCGCCTTCCATCACCTTGTCGATCTGCCCGAATTCGAAGGTGCGGGTGTCGGGTTCGGGGTAGATCTCCTCGACCGAGGGCATCAGCACACAGTCGGCGCCGGCTGCACGGAGCAGTTCGGCATCGGCCTCGGGGGTACGGGGATAGTTGCGCAGATCGGTTTTGTCGTTAAACTGCGTGGGGTTGACGAAGACACTGACCACCACGGTTTTGCATTCGCGGCGGGCGCGCTCGACCAGCGATCGGTGTCCTGCGTGCAGTGCGCCCATCGTCGGAACGAACCCGATCCCCGCGGGGTCGAGCCGGTCCAGTTCGGCGCGCAGGCTGCTTACACTATTGAAAATCTTCATTATCAATAATAATGCTTTGAAAACGGGGACAAAGGTATGAAATTGCCGAGACAAAATGAAATAAAAACCGCAAAAAGTAGCCCTTTTTGTAAAAAAGCCCCCGCTTTGCACTCTTTGCGCACCTCCCTCTTTACGTGTGTTGCGCGGCCGGGTTTGCCAGGTTGCCGGATATTCCGCCGGTCGGATCGTTTGCCCGCGCCCGTCCGTTCTTCGGACCGTGTTTGCCCGTTCTTCGGTCCGCATTTGTCCGACTTCCGGTCGGCCGGTCTGTCCGAATGCTCCGTTTGCCGTGCCGCCCGCCGGACTCGGGATCCCATACCGCAATAAAAGAGCCCTCCACAGATGCGGAGAGCTCTTTTATCGCAACGGTGCGGTCGGCAATTACTCGCCGGCTACGATTGCTTCGCTCGGGCAGACGCCGGCGCAGGTGCCGCAGTCGATGCACTTGTCGGGGTCGATAACATAGATCTCGCCCTCGGAGATAGCCTCTACGGGGCACTCGCCGATGCAAGTACCGCAAGCTACGCACGAATCAGTGATTTTGTAAGCCATAGTTTTTTGAGTTTAGTTGTTTTGTGTATGTTTCGTGTTGCAAATATAATCGTTTATTTGATAAAATCAAAACCTGTGTAGGGAATCAGTGCCTCGGGGATGCGAATTCCGTCGGGCGTCTGGTTGTTCTCCAGCAGTGCGGCCACGATACGGGGCAGGGCCAGCGACGAACCGTTGAGCGTGTGGGCCAGCTGGGTCTTCTTGTTCTCGTCGCGGTAGCGGAGCTTGAGCCGGTTGGCCTGGAAGGTCTCGAAATTCGAGACGGACGAAACCTCCAGCCACCGTTTCTGCGCCTCGGAGTAGACCTCGAAGTCATAGGTCAGGGCCGAGGTGAAGGACATGTCGCCGCCACAGAGCCGCAGGATGCGGTAGGGCAGTCCCAACGCCTGCACCAGCTTCTCGACGTGGGCCACCATGCCGTCCAGCGCCTCGTAGGAGTTCTCGGGCAACGACAGCTGGACGATCTCCACCTTGTCGAACTGGTGCAGCCGGTTCAGTCCGCGCACATCCTTGCCGTAGGAACCCGCCTCGCGACGGAAGCAGGGGGTGTAGGCAGTGATCTTCACGGGGAAGTCGCTCTTGTTGAGGATCACATCGCGATAAATGTTGGTCAGGGGCACCTCGGCCGTAGGAACCAGATAGAAGTTGTCGGCCGTGGCGTGATACATCTGTCCCTCCTTGTCGGGCAGTTGACCCGTGCCGAAGCCCGAGGCCTCGTTGACCATCACGGGCGGCTCGACCTCCTGATAACCTGCGGCGGTGTTGTGGTCCAGGAAGAAGTTGATCAGCGCGCGCTGCAGCCGTGCGCCCTGGCCTTTGTATACGGGGAAACCGGCTCCGGTGAGCTTGACGCCCAGGTCGAAGTCGATGATGTCGTATTTGC
>CAZHMX010000050.1:0-13367 GCA_964533725.1 uncultured Alistipes sp.
AAAGCAGCACGATAAAGAGCCCGTAGAGCGAGGCGCGCAGACGTCCGCGGGCCGGTCCGCCCTCGCCCTTCAGGAAGTACGACACCGTCATCGGCACCATCGGGAAGACGCACGGAGTCAGCAGCGCGGCAAAACCCCACAAAACGGCCTCGATAATCAACGCCCAGAGCGAACCGCCCGCCTCCGCATCGCCGGCCGGCGCAAGCGTATCCCTTTCAGCGGTCTTCGCCGCTCCCAGCACAATCTTGATCTCCGCATCATCGGGCGGCAGGCAGACCTGGTCGTTGCAGGCCATCCACTCCAATTTCGCAGTGACCTGACCGCCCTCCGGCGCATGGAAAAGTTGCACGAAACGGGCGCGATTCTCGAAATAGCCGATCTCCATCCCGAACATCTCCTCGTAAACGCGCGCGGGCCGGTCGACGATCTCCAGATCGCCGTCGGCCCTCACGCCGTCACCGGGTTCGAAGATGATCGACGTGGCGTTGGGACCCTCCGACGTATAAGGTCCGAGGTCGTACATATGCCATCCCTCCGAGATCCCGGCCGTAAGGGTCACACGATAGACGCTCTCGCCGATCCGTTCCACCCCGTCGGTCCATTTCACTACGCCTTCTTGCGCCGCAGCACCCGACGCCAGGAGCATAAGGGCCGCCGCACACAGCAGAAAACTTTTCGCAATCTTCTTCATATCCTTAACATTTATGAGGCGAAGATACGAATTATCGCGCCTCGAACCAAATTTTTATTTTCAAACGCCTCCTTCCGGGGCTTTACGTCAATAGACATCGAGGGTCTTGCGCTCCTCGCTCCGGGGAGGATCCGCCGGCAGGGGTACTCCGTTGACCTCCACATCGTCGAAGACTATGCCGTCGGCACAGCGCACATAGAACGGTTCGCCGGCCCGACGCGTGCGGAAACGCTCGATACGGATATCGCGCATCGGCCGATCCTCGTAACCGTCCATGAAGATGGCGTAGCAATCGGCCACGGAGGCCTCGACATTGCGGATCAGAAAATCCTCGTACAGAGAGGCGTGCCGCCCGCCGCGGAAACCGAAATAGTTGGTCTCGAAACGCAGGATGGCACCGCGCGCCCGCTCGACGGTGATATCGCTGACCCGCACGTTGCGGATATAGCCGCCGCGGTCACGGTTCGACTTGAAATAGATGGCGTTCTTCACCGTGCCGATGCGTATATCGTGCATATAGACGTTCTCCACGCCGCCCGACATCTCGCTGCCGATGCACAGGCCGTTACATTCGGAGTTGAACCGGCAGTCACGGATCACGATATTGCGCGAGGGACGTCCCACGGCCCGGCCGTCGGCGTCGCGGCCCGCCTTGATGGCGATGGCGTCGTCGCCCGTGCGGAAGTCGCAATGCTCGATCAGCACGTTGGAAGTCGACTCGGGGTCGCAGCCGTCGTTGTTCGGGTAGTGGCTGTCGATGGTCACACCGCGCACGGTCACCTGGTCGCAATAGAGGGGATGGATCGTCCAGAACGGTGAATTCCTGACCGTTACCCCCTCGACCAGCACCCGCGTACAGCCCACGAACTGGATACACGACGGGCGCAGAATCGTCTTCTTGCCGTAGATCCGCTTCGACACGGGCACGACACGTTCGCCCTGGTCGCGCAGGCGGTCGCGGTCCCTGGCCTCGCGGGTCGACCACTCGGCCATCCCGCCGCCTCGGGCGTCGACCGTTCCCTCGCCCGTAAGGCCGATATCCGAAGCATGCAGGGCATAGATCATCGGCGAATGGCCGTAGAGTTCGGTTCCCTCCCAGCGGGTAAAGACGGGCGGCAGGAAGTCGTCCGCACGGCCGCTGAACCGAAGCGTGGCGCCCGCCTCGAGGTGGAGGTCGACGCCGCTTTTCAGCACGATCGGACCATTCAGGTGGTAGCAGCCCGCTGCGACACGTACCCGTCCGCCACCCGCCGCCGAGCAGCTGTCGATGGCCTTCAGGATAGCCTGCCGCGAGGCATCGCTCCCCTCGCGGTCGTCGGCAGGGAGCGTCACCGCAACCTCGCGCGCGGCAAAACGGGGTTGCCGGATCGAGGCGGCCAGACGGTCGGCCTCCGTAGCCTCACCCGCCTGCGGACCGTCGTGGCGATAATCGAAGCGCAAGAATGCGGCCAAACCCGCCTCGCGTTCGGTGTTGTAGCAGAAGAGCGCCGTGCGGGCCCCTTTCCAATGGCCGTAGGGCACGGTAAACGCCTCGCCGCAAGGGATATAGGTGTTGCCGTCGATGCTGTAAAGGAAGTGCCAGCGGCTTTGGCGCATGTCGATCTCGGCACGAAGGTGGACGATCTGCGCCTCGAGCGGACAGACGGCGGTTTCGGCCGAGTCGTTCGCCACGAAGATCTCCTTGCGGCCCTCCGTCATCCGCACACCGAGCAGTTCGCAGGTCTTGCCCATCCCCGCCAAACCGCATCGCTGTCCGTCGGCCATATCCGTCACGTCGAGCGTCGCCGTAGCCACACTGCGGTAACCCATTACCTTCTGGCTCAAGGTGTTGCGTGCCGTGCGGAAGTTCTGCGCAGGAAGCGCATGGAGGATCAGACAGCCCGGGCGTTCGGTCAGCGACCAGCCGCGCGGCACAGGGTTGTGGTTGAACTGCCACTGCAGGCCCAGCGTCGCGGCCGAAAAATCGTCCGTGCTTTGCGGCGCAAAGGCTTTGTCCGACGCGACGGGCTTCTCCCACACGGCGACGGGTTCGCCCACGCCGTTGCCATCGGTGTCCACGCCGATATGCAGCCAGTCGTCATCGCTCCACCAGGCAGGCTGGAGGTGCACCACGCGGCCCAGATCGCCCGCATGCTGGAAGTGCATGAAGAACCAGCGACCGTCCTCTAAATCGACAAGCGCCCCCTGGTGCGGGCCGTTGATCTTCGTGGGACCCTGCTCCAGCACGCGGCGTTTTTCGTAGGGGCCGTAGATGTTTTTCGAACGCAGCAGCGTCTGCCAGCCCGTGCTTACACCGCCCTCAGGGATCGACAGACAGTACCAGCCGTTGCGCTTGAACAACTTCGTTCCCTCGGCCACGGGACCCTGGTAGACGGTTCGGCCCTCGTCGAGCAGGGTGCGGCCGTCGGCACTCATGCGGTGGATGATGATGGGACCCGCACCGTGGCGGCTGCGGCCCAAATAGGCCTGGCCGTCCTCATCCCAGAAGGGGCAGGGATCCTCCCACTTCTCCACCTCTTTCACACAGTGGAGCGGGGCCCAGGGACCCTCGGCGCGTTCGGCCGTGGTCATAAAGAGTCCCTCGTGGGGCGTGCAGAAGTAGATCCAGAAACGGCCGTCGTGATAACGCAGCGCCGGCGCCCACGAACCGCCCGCATAACGCCCGTTGGTCTCCCAGCCCGGATAGTCGAAACGGCTGTAGACCTGCGAGACAATACGCCAGTTGACCAGATCGTCCGACTCCAGCACCTGCATGCCCGTGAAATGAAAATCGGAGGCGGTCATATAGAATTTCCGGCCCACGCGGATCACGTCCGGATCCGAATAATCGGCATTGAGCACAGGATTCCGGTAAGTACCGTTGCCCTGGTCGCCCCAGGCGGGGATCTGCTGTGCCGCCGCGCCCAGCATCCACAGCAAAGCCGTCAGAATCAATAGATTGCGTTCCATCTTCCGTCGCAAGTATTAGTCCACCGAGACCAGCTTATCGACCGTCTCGCCGTTGATGCGGAGGTGGTCCAGGACAACCGTGCCGACCTCGCCCTGGGTGTGGTTGCCGGCGGTCTCGACCCCCGTAAAGGTGCAGTTCTTGAGGCGGATATCGTAAATATTGGTCCGCTGCCCGAGACCGCAGAACCAAACACCGTATTTCGACTTCCGGCACGAGACGTTCTCCAGATTGACGTTGCGTACCGTGGGATCGAAACCGCGGGCACACTGTTCGCGCGGCTCGTAGTCGAGGTTGATGCGCAGAACGGCCTCGCGGCACTGCCCCACCTCGACGTTGCGGACGTAAATGTTCTCGATCACACCGCCGCGGGCATTCGAGGTCTTGATCCGGATCACACGGTCCAGATTGGGCGAATCCATACGGCAGTTCTCGACATAAAGATTGCGGAAACCGCCCGAGATCTCCGAGCCGATCACCACGCCGCCGTGGCCGTCGGCCATCGTGCAGTCGCGCACGACGATATTCTCGCTGGGGATATTCCAGCGGCGGCCGTCGGCATTGCGGCCGCTCTTGATGGCGATACAGTCGTCGCCCGTGTTGAACGTACAGCCCTCGATCAGGACGTTGCGGCACGATTCGGGATCGCAGCCGTCACCGTTGGGGCCGTAGTTGTCGATCGTGACGCCGCGGACGATCAGATCCTCGCACAGCAGCGGGTGCAGCACCCAGAACGGCGAGCTGATCAACGTCACATCCTCGATCAATACGGTGCGGCAGCGGTAAAGATTGACGAACTGGGGACGCAGGGCGTGGGCGATTTCGAAGCGGCGCTCCTCGACCGGAATCTGTTGCTCGCCCATCTCCAGTAGCAGCAGTCGCGAGGGCCGGACCTCCCCGGAGCGGGGATCGGCCGGGTCGGCGGCGTGGGGTTTGCGCTCGATGCGCTTTTGGCGGCCCCACCAGTTCTCCTCGGCAGCCTGCGCGTCCAGCCGGCCATGGCCCGTGATGGCGATATTCTCGGCCCCGTAGGCATAGATCAGCGGGTGGGTATTGTAACAGTCGATCCCCTCCCAGCGCGTCAGAACGGCGGGATAATAGAGATCGATATCGGTCGAGAATTTCAGTTCGGCGCCGTCCGAAAGGTGCAGCCGCACGTTGCTCTGCAATTCGATCGGGCCGGTGTAATAGGTGCTGTCGGGAATGACGACCGTACCGCCGCCCTGTTCGCTGACGCTTCGGATCGCAGCGTTAATCGCCTCATGTACGGGCGCTTCAGGATGGTCGGCCACGGCGCCGAAATCGGTGATCGAGACCGTAAGGTCGGGAAATTGCGTGCGGGAGATCGACGCGACAATGCGGTCGGCTTCGGCCCACGGGTCATTGGCGGAGCAGGCGGCAAGCACCGGCACGAAGAGCAGAAGAGCGAGTCTTTTCATAGATTGGTCTGTTGTTTTATTTGACAAGTTCGTTCAGGTAACACTCCAGATTGGTATAGCCCTCCGGACTGAGGGTCGCGACACGTCCGTCGGCGGGATCGGCGGGATCCAGACCGCGAGCAAGCTCCCAACGGTCGGGCATACCGTCGCCGTCACTGTCCCTGAGGCGTTTGGAGGCCTTCCCTTTCAGGCGCGGCCAGGGATTGCCGTCCCGGCCGCCACGGGCATCGAGCGGGTGGTCGATCAAACCGGGCACCCGGTCGGCATCGGCGCTGACACTGCCCCGGCAGGCGGCCCGTCCCGAACGGACCTCGCGCACGACACGACGGTCGAGCACATCGCGCCGGCGGGAACATCCCGCCCCGGCCAACACCGCCCGATAGGCCTCTTCGGCCGTCTGGACCGTTATGGAGGGCACCTCGAGGGGGCGGTCCAGACGGATGGACCGTCGCGTGCTGTCGCTCCAGGTATCGTCGCAGTGCAGGGTGTCGATCTGCGCATAGACGCCCCGCGTCCAGTTGTCGGCCGTAACCTCCGCGTCGCCCTCCATCACATTGTCCGCCACATAGTAACGGCCCCAGACGTGTTCCATCGGTTTCCAGACGTTGGGCTGCCCGAGGCGGTTGGTGCAGTAAGCCGTCGTGCGGACACCCGGGCAGAAGAGGCGGTAGCCCACAGCCCGGTCGCGCGGAGTGGCGGGACCGGGTTTGTAATAATTGGCGACAATGTTGGCCTGCATGCCCTCGCCGCCGTAGCAGCCGGCCCCGGCCCAGTTGTAGATGACGTTGTTGACCATATCCATCAGTTCGCGGTCCTGGGTCTGTTTGTGCGGCCCCAGGCGCGGGGTCCGGCTCTCGTGGTGGGCCACGAGGTTGTGGTGGAACGTCGCACCCGCACCGCCCCAGATGGCGCCGTAGCCGTGCGCGCCCTTATGGTGGCCCGCATCGCGCAGACTCTCCGAGATCAGGCACCACTGCACGGTAACCTCCTCGCCGCCGTAGACCGAACAGCACTCGTCGACCGACCAGCTGATCGTACAGTGGTCGATGATGACGCGCCGGCCGTCCGAACAGCTCAGACCGTCGGGTTCGCCGCCGCAGGCACTGCCCACACGGAAGCGCAGATAACGGATAATGACGTTGTCGGCACGGATCAAAACAGGTTGTCCCGCAAGGCAGATTCCCTCGCCCGGGGCACTCTGTCCCGCCAGCGTAAGGTCGCCGTTGACGATATGGAGCGGTCTGGAGAGCATGATCGTCCCCGCGACATCGAAGACCACCGTACGCGGGCCGCGCTGGGCCAGGGCATGGCGCAGGGTTCCCCGCTGCGGTCCGTCATCGAGCGTGGTGACGTGGATGACCCGGCCGCCCCGGCCGCCCGAGGTCATGGCGCCGAAGCCCTCTGCTCCGGGAAAAGCAGGCAGCGACGGTTGCGCCCCGGCAGGAATGGCCGCCGACAGGAGAGCCCAGGCGGTCCATAATATATTATATAGGTATCGTTTCATCGTATTACAAAGTTATATGAGGGGATTCCGGATAAATAATCAGTTGTTTTGCGGTTTCAGCTCGTAGGCCACAACCTCCCACAGATCGCGGATGCGCTGTTCGGGATCCCAGCGGTCGTCGAAGGTCCACGGCGCGGTGAAGCTGTAATAGGCCAGCGAATCGCCGCCCTCGGCCTCGTGCAGGTTGTCGGCCAGCCAGCCGCTGTGACCGCCCTCGCGCGTGCAGCCCGAGTAATAGACCCGCTCGCCCCACGGGCAGGGA
Source organism: uncultured Alistipes sp. (assembly GCA_964533725.1). GTDB lineage: Bacteria > Bacteroidota > Bacteroidia > Bacteroidales > Rikenellaceae > Alistipes. The sequence goes on from CAZHMX010000050.1 coordinate 6,844, forward strand.
TCCAGAACCTTGTCCGAATAGGCATAGCTGATGTTCGAGTCGAGGATATTTTTCGACAGGCGGCAGTTCACCAAAAAGAACTGCGAATCGTGGTGCCAGCGGCCCAGCTTGGTGGGCGAGGCGGCGTCGAAGGTGGAGTTGGTGATCACGAGCTTCTTGCTCCTGTCGCCCCGGCCGTCGTGCCAGATGATGGCGCGGCTGTCGCCGTAGAAACGGCAGCGCGTGGCGTAGCACCAGCCGCGCGGACAGAGGAAGTCGACCCCGGGGCAGCGCAGGTAGAGGTCGGCATGGTAGTACATGCCGTCGCCCTGGGGCGCCCAAAGGGCCAAAGCGTCGTTGCCGTCGGCCCAGACGTTGCAGTTGATGACGATCGTACGCGTCGCCCGGCCCGAGATCGCCATCTGGTGGGTGGTGGTCGGCTCGACGGTCGTGCCGTAGTTGTTGTAGACGGTAAGGCCGCTGATCAGGCAGTCGTCGGCCCCCTCCAGCAGCACGATGACGCCGTTGCCCACCTTGCGGCCGCGGTACGAGCGCACGTCGTTGGTCCGGAAGGTCTCGGCGCGGAGGATCACCGTGCTGTCGCGGTCCTCGCCCACCAAAACGATATTCGGGCGGTCGACAATCACCTTTTGGCGGTATGTGCCCTTGCGGATCAGGATCTTGTAGGGAGCGGCCGGATGTTCGGGAGCCCGTTCTATGGCGGCCTGGATCGACCCGCCCGGGTCGACCACGGCGTCGAAGAGCGTCGGATCGACCGTCGGACGGCGGAACAGATCGACAAGCCCCGTCTTGTTGGCGCCCGGGCCGTAGAGGTCGAGCGTCACCTTGTGTTTGGGGTCGTAGCGGTCGGCCCACGCCTCGTAGAGCGGATACAGCTCGGCGGGACGGTTGCCGTACCAGCTGTAACCGTTGCGGCGCTCCGGACCGATCTCCTCGAGCCGGCGGCGCGGCAGACCGTCGCGGTCGCAGACGTAGGGTTCGCAATACTTCAGGTCGTAGAAACGCCCCCAAAGCGGTTCGCCGCCGGGATCCTCGACCAAACGGGTGTCGCGGTCGGGATCCCGCCAGCCCCCCGTCCGACGGACCTTCAGTCCCGAGAGTTTGTAGCGGTCGAACCACGCCATCGCGCCGTGGATAGCCCGGCGCACACGCGCGTCGGGATCGGGCAGCGACAACAGCAGCCGCACGATCGCGGCGCTCTCCTGCGAGCAGAACGAAGGCAGCTCGTAGGCACGGGCCGGGGCCGGGGCGAAGGTCTCGCGGTCGTGCTGCTGGCACCAGACCGTCGGGCGGCCGTCCACCACGATCTGACATTTCAGGATGCACTCGATGCCTTTGTCGAAGGCGCGGGTCATCCGCCGGCGCAGCGCCGCGTCGATCAGATCGCCGTCATAGGGGGCGCGGGCGGCGATCAACTCCTGCAAGAGGGTCAGCGTGTTGACCATCGCATCGTCGTTGAAGGTGATGTGGATCTGATAGTCGCGCATCTCGGGCCAGAACTGGGGCCAGCCGCCGTTTTCGTACTGGCCCGAAAGGAGATATTCGACCCCGCGGCGGAAACCGTCGCGATAGCGCACGTCGCCCGTGACGCGGTAGAGGCGCGCTAAGTAGATCATCTGCGTGGTGGTGGCGTTGTTGTCGGTCGTGGAGTCGTTGCGGCGCGACTTGGCCCCGAGCACGGCGGCGCGCTGCTCGTCGTTCAGCGGCGTGACCATATCGGTATTTTTGGGCCAACCGCCCGTGCAACGCTGGTAATCGAGCAGCTGGTCGCCGATCCGCCGGGCTTCAGCGGTGGCGAAGAAGCGTTCGTTCGTCTCGCGCAGAGGGTTGAAACGGAAAGCCTTGGGCGGGCGGCGCATCATCCGCATCCGGCGTTCGGGCCGCCAGCCCTTAAGCACATAGGCCGGGTTGCGGTAGTCGGCAATCAATGCCCGGTCGCGCTCCGGATCCAGCTGCCGCGACCAGGGGTGGCGCTGCGACACATCGACCGGCGCCCCGGTATCCATATCGCGCGTGTTGTATTCGTAGCAGCGGGCCGACTCGTAACCGATCGTGCTCCAGCCCGCAGGAAGCGAATTCCGGACCCGGCAGTCGATCACCACGAACTCCGCATCGGGGTAACCGTGGCCCTTGTTGGTCTTCGTGCGGCCGAAATCCACGGGCGCGCCGTTGTTCGTGGAGAACGTGCACTCGACAAAGACATCGCCATGGCTGTCCTTCGTATTGCGCACCCACGAGAAGGGGCCGCCGTCGTTGCGCAGGTTGCAGCGGTAGGCAAAAAGCGAACCGCGACCGAGGAAGGTGTCGCCGCCGCCGTCCAGCTCGCAACCCTCCATATAGATCGTGCCGTTGGCCTGCAACGCGTCGCCCGAACCGACGATGTGGACCCCGTAAAGGGCGATCCGCTCACCGTTCAGCAACAACCCCTCGGCCTGTCCCACCAGGTCGGTGGCGACCGTAAGGTCCTCCAGCACGATGTCCGAGCAGTTGTCGAGCATGAAGGCCGCACGGCGCGACGGGAAAGTTCCGGGCCACTCGTTGGTCTTGACCGTCAGCGGATGGGGGTTGAAGACCTCGTTGTTGGCATAGTGTACGCGCGTATGCTCCATCCCCGCACCGCGGATCGTCAGGCGGCTCTTGTTGCGGGCATAGACGATCTCTTCGTAATCGCCCTCGCGCACCTCAACCACCATGGGACGCGGGCTGAAATCCGGCACGTGGTCCAAAGCCCCCTGCACGGTGTTGAAATCGCCGCGGCCGCGGGCATCCACGACCAGCGTGTCGCCCGTCGGAGCCGACGCCCTGGTCGTAAAACACCAGTTGTCGGCACGCGTAATGCCACGGAAACTGCCGTCGGGAAGCGACAACACGCCGTCGTCCACCGTCACCACATAGGTGCGGCCGTACTCCAGCAGGTTGTGGTGGGGGCAGATCGTCGCCTCGGTGCCGCGCACAAGGACGGGATGGAAATGGAAACCGTCGGTAAAACCGCCGATGATGGTCAGCTGGTAGTCGTGCGGCGTGGGTTCGGCCGTTCCCGAAGGGGTTCCGGGGCGGGTGTCGCGGTTGGTGGGCATCCCCTCGCGCGAATAGTCGTAGGGGATCTTCGTGTAGTCGCACTCGGGGCCATAGGTCCGACTCTCGGTCGGGCCGGCGGGAAGGCTTAGGTCGAGGCTATCGACCTGCTCGCCCGTCGCGGCATCGAATACGCGGATCCAGCCCGAGGTGCCCAAGGTCGGGGCCTCACGAAATCGAAGTACGAAACGGGTGTCGGGATTGACCCCAGAAGCACCGCGCTGCGGGGCGCAGTAGATCACGCCGCGCGGCAGATCCCCGTCCGTCGGAAGGCTCTTTTCGCCACCCGTCACAACAGCCGGCACCCCGGCGCAAAAGAGCATTGCGCAGAGAAGGATTCGGTTCAAGAATTTCATCGTTTGTCAGGTTAATCAATTTAGGTTTACAAAGGTACGAATAAGCGAGAGCAAAAACAAATAAATTTGTTTTGCCGGGCCTATCTTCTGCGCAGCCAAAGGTACGAAAAAAAAGCGAAAAGACCTCGTGCGCGCGGGAATACCTTAATATTGCAGCCCCGCCGGCGACTTTTCGGCGTTTCCGTCCGGCGTTTTGCCCGCCGCTTGAGCGGGCGATTCATCCGCACTCCGCTCCATGGTCCCGCCCATCGATCTTGCGGCGCGGGGTGTTGCAATTCCGAGGGAAAAACACTATCTTTGTTCGACCAAAACACCGACCCGACCATGAAAGTAACATTCGAGATAGAATATCGGACACGCTGGGGCGAAATGCTCTATCTGTGCAGCGGGGAGACCTCGCGGGCCATGCGCTGCGCGGACGGCCGCTGGACCCTGATCGTCGACCTGCCCGCAGGCCAGGCCATGGAGTATCACTATGCAGTACGCAACGAGCAGGGGATCTGTCGCCGCGAATGGGGCGGACACCGGTTGCCTCCCTGCCGTGCCGAGCGGCTGCGCGTCTTCGACCTCTGGAGCGACCGTCCCCGCGAAAGCGCCTACTACTCCTCGGCCTTCACGGAGGGTTTCATGAACCGCAAACACACGGCAAACACAGCGACGGCGGACAATACAGACGTCACACGGACAACAGGCACCGCAGGCACGACAAACGCAACCGGGAACGGGCCGCTGCGGGCCGGAGCGGTCTTTTTGACCGTCGAGGCGCCGACCGTCGGAACAGGCGAGAGGCTTGTGCTGACGGGGGCAGGCGAACGGCTGGGCGACTGGAATACCGAGCGCGCCATCTTGCTCGACGACAGCGACTTCCCGCGCTGGAGTCTGACGTTCGAAAGCGGATGGCCGCAGCCGGGAACCCCCTACAAATTCGTCATCGTCGATGCCGCGACGTTGCGACCCCTGCGCTGGGAGCCGGGCGAAAACCGCTGCTGGTCGCTGCCCGAGCCGGACGGTCGCGAGGCGGTGATCGCCTCGGGGCTGCGGTTCGACGATCCCCGGACCCGGTGGCGCGGGGCGGGTGTGGCGATTCCCGTATTTTCGCTGCGCTCGGAGGAGAGTTTCGGCATCGGAGAGTTCGCCGATCTGAAGCCGGCGGTCGACTGGGCCGTCGCGACGGGGCAAAAAATCATTCAGGTGCTGCCCGTCAACGACACCACCATGAGCGGCACCTGGCTGGACTCCTACCCCTACAACGCCAACTCGACCTTCGCCCTCCATCCGCAGTTTCTGCGTCTCGAGGCGGCGGGGGTGTTGGCCGACAAGGCCGCCATGGAGGAGTTCCGGCAACTCGGCCGCGAGCTGAACGCCCTGCCCGAGGTCGATTACGAGCGGGTCAACCGGGCCAAAAACGACTACGTGCGCCGGCTCTTCGACGAGCAGGGCGCCGCAGTGCTGGCATCGGAGGAGTATCGCCGGTTTTTCCGCAACAACGAGGCGTGGCTCGTCCCCTATGCGGCCTATTGCGTGTTGCGCGACCGCTACCGCACGGCCGATTTCAGCCGCTGGGGCGACTTCGCGAAGTTCGACCCGATGGCCGTGGCGCGGCTGGTCAGCCGCGGCGAGGGGCGCCGTGAGGCCGAGCGCGTCTATTTCGTGCAATACCATCTGGACCGCCAGCTCCGCGAGGCGCGCGACTACGCCCATGCGCACGGGGTGGTGCTGAAGGGCGACATTCCGATCGGCATCAGCCGCACGAGTGTCGACGCATGGGCCACTCCCGAACTCTTCCACATGAACGGTCAGGCCGGCGCACCGCCCGATGATTTTTCGGTTCTGGGGCAGAACTGGGGCTTCCCGACCTACAACTGGGAGCGGATGGCCCGGGACGGCTATGCCTGGTGGCAGGCCCGTTTCCGGAAGATGGCCGAGTATTTCGACGCCTACCGGATCGACCATATTCTGGGATTCTTCCGCATCTGGGAGATTCCCGTCGACGCCGTACACGGGCTTCTGGGGCACTTCAGTCCCGCCCTGCCCTACTCCGCGGAGGAGTTGCGAGCGGCAGGCATTCCGTTCGATAAGGAGCGCCATGCACGGCCCTACATCCGGCGCGAAGGGCTGGAAGCGGTCTTCGGCGACAAAGTCGACGAAGTTTGCACCAAATACCTGGTTATCAACGGCGACGGCAGCTATTCGATGCGTCCCGAAATGGCGACGCAACGGGCCGTGCAGGAATACTTCGCAGGGTGCGGCGGCGATGCCGCGACCGCTCTGTGCGAGGGGCTGATGGGGCTTTTGGACGAGGTGCTCTTCGTCGAGGATCCCGTACGTCGGGGCTGTTATCATCCGCGCATCGCAGGTCGCTCGACCCGCAGTTATCAGGCCCTGCCGTCCGCCGAACGCGACGCCTTCGACCGGTTGCACGACGACTTTTTCTATCGCCGGCACAACGATTTCTGGCGCGACGAAGCCCGTCGCAAGTTGCCGCCCATCCTGTCGGCCACGCGGATGCTGGTCTGCGGCGAGGATCTGGGGATGATCCCCGCCTGCGTCCCCGAGGTGATGGCATCGGAACAGATCCTCTCGCTGGAGATTCAGCGCATGCCCAAGGAGTTCGGGGCGGAGTTCGGCGATCCGTCGAACTATCCCTATCGGTCGGTGGCAACCACCTCGACCCACGACATGGATCTCATTCGCGCGTGGTGGGAGGAGGATCCGAAAAAGAGCGAGCGGTTCTACCGTTACGTTCTCGGGCAGTGCGGCCGGGCACCCGTCCACTGCACGCCGCGCATCGCCGGGCTGATCGTGCGCATGCATCTCGCCTCGCCCGCCATGCTGACCATTCTGCCGCTGCAGGACTGGCTCGCCATCGACGGACGGCTGCGCCGCAAAAACCCCCGCGAGGAGCGGATCAACGTGCCGTCGATCGCACGCTATCACTGGCGTTACCGCATGCACCTGACCCTCGAGAAACTGCTCCGCGCCCGCACGTTCAACGAGCGCGTGCGCACGTTGATCGCCGAGAGCGGGAGGGCTTGACAGCGACTGCGCTCGTCGGGGCGGGATAGGACCCCGCCCCTTGCCGCGCGGCGCTCC
>CAZHMX010000051.1:0-13225 GCA_964533725.1 uncultured Alistipes sp.
CCGTGTGCTGGATCTGACCCGAGATACCGCAGGCGATATAGAGTTTCGGACGCACTGTCACACCGGTCTGGCCCACCTGACGCTCGTGCTCCGTAAAGCCGGCATCGACCGCGGCACGGCTGGCACCGACCTCGGCACCCAGCACGTCGGCCAGTTCGTGAACTAACTTGAAGTTCTCCTTCGAACCCAGACCGTAACCGCCGGCAACGATGATGTTGGCGCCCTTGATATCGATCTTGCGCTCCTCGATATGACGCTCGACGATGCGAACGGCCAAATCGGTATCCTTGACCATCGGTTTCCAGTCGATCGGCTTCACGCAGCCTGCGGCGGGCTGTGCGGCATACTCCTTGCGCATCACGCCCTCGCGGACGGTAGCCATCTGGGGACGGTGGTCGGGGTTGACGATCGTGGCGATGATGTTACCGCCGAATGCGGGACGGATCTGGTAGAGCAGGTCGGTATACTCCTTGCCCGTCTTGGCGTCCTTGTGGTCGCCGATCTCGAGCTGGGTGCAGTCGGCCGTCAGACCGCTGTACAAAGCCGACGACACGCGCGGAGCGAAGTCGCGGCCGATGCACGTGGCACCGAACAGCACGATCTGGGGCTTCTCCTGCTCGATCAGACCGCACATCACGGCCGTGTGGGGCAGCGTACGGAAAGGGGCGAAGATCTCGTCGTCGGCCACCCAAACGGTGTCGGCGCCGTATTTGGCCAGTTCGGTCTCGATACCGGCCAGACCTTGACCGATAGCGACCGCTTCGAGTTTCACGCCCAAACGCGTGGCCAGCTCGCGGCCTTTGGTCAGAAGTTCAAGACTCACGTCGGCCACCTGTCGGCCTTCGAGTTCGATATATACGAAAATATTGTTCATAAGTCGCACAGATTAACCGAGCGTGTGGCTCGCAATAAGTTCAACCATCAGTTCATTGATCTCGGCATCGGCAGCCGTCAGCCGCTTGGCCTCCTTGGCCTGGAAGACGACATTCTCGATACGCTTCACCTTCGTCGGCGAACCCACTAAACCCAGCTGGTTCTCATCGGGGTTGACCTGTGCGGCGCTCAGCTCGACAATCTGCAAAGCCTCGCGCGAGGCGGCCATCTTGGCATAGGGAGCCTCCACATTGGCGGCGATCTCCGAGGGGGTCATCGCATACTTGTAGGTCATCACGCGGCGGGCGTTGCGCGGGCGGCACTCGGGAGCCGAGGCGTTGACGGTAATGACGCAGGGTACGGGGGTCTCGACCACCTCGGTACCGTGCTCCAGACGGCGTTTGATCACTAACGAGCTCTCCTTCACCTCGACGATCTGCTCGGCATAGGTCACCTGCGGCAGGGCCATCTTCTCGGCAACCTGCGGACCGACCTGGGCCGTATCGCCGTCGATAGCCTGACGGCCGGCGAAGATCACATCGGGCTGAATCTGGCGCAGTGCGCACGACAGGGCATAGGAGGTCGCCAGCGTATCCGAGCCGGCGAACTTGCGGTCGGTCAACAGATAACCGCCGTCGGCACCGCGGAACATGGCATCGCGAATAATATCGGCGGCGCGCGGGGGGCCCATCGTCAGGATGTGTACGGTAGCACCCTCGGTCAGATCCTTAAGGGCGAGTGCCGCTTCGAGGGCGTTCAGGTCTTCAGGGTTGAAGATGGCGGGCAGGGCGGCACGGTTGACCGTTCCTTCGGGGGTCATCGCATCCTTACCCACATTGCGGGTATCGGGCACCTGCTTGGCCAGCACAACGATTTTAAGTTGTTTTTTCATATTCTATTAACTTGGATAATATTATCTTACAATGGTGTCGGCACGGTCGGGACCTACCGAGATGATCTTGATCGGGGTTTGGGTGGCCTCCTCGATGAACCGCACATAGTTCTTGAAGGCCTCGGGGAACTCCTCCCACGAACGGCACTTCGAAATATCGCACTTCCAGCCCGGGAACGAACGGTAAACGGGCCGGATCTCCCCCTCGATCGAATAGGGGAAGCGGTCGGTCTTTTCGCCGTTGATCTCGTAGGCCACGGCCACCTTGATCTCGTCGAAATCGTTCATCACATCGGCCTTCATCATGATGAGCTGCGTGGCGCCGTCGATCATGATGGCATAGTTGAGCGCCACCAGGTCCAGCCAGCCGCAACGGCGTTTGCGTCCCGTCACCGCGCCGAACTCGTGTCCGACCGTGCACAGCCGGTCGCCGTCCTGGTCGAAAAGCTCCGTCGGGAAGGGACCGCTGCCCACGCGCGTGCAGTAGGCCTTAAAAATGCCGAAGACCTCGCCGATGCGGTTGGGGGCCACGCCCAGACCGGTGCAGACACCGGCGCAAACCGTATTCGAGGAGGTCACGAAGGGATACGAACCGAAATCGACGTCGAGCAGCGTACCCTGCGCCCCTTCGGCCAGAACCGTGCGGCCGGCGCGCAACAGGGCGTTGATCTCGTACTCGCTGTCGACAATGCGGAATTTCTTCAGATATTCGACGGCATCCAGCCACTCACGTTCCAGTTCCGTGAGATCGTATGCGTAGTTCAGGGATTTCAGGATGGCTTCGTGGCGACCCTTGGCGCGGGCATAGAGCGCGGGAAACTCCGGGTCGAGCAGATCGCCCACACGCAGACCGTTGCGGCTCACCTTGTCCGTATAGGTCGGACCGATACCGCGCCCCGTGGTGCCGATCTTGGCACTCCCTTTGGCGGCCTCGTAGGCGGCATCCAGCAGCCGGTGGGTAGGGAGAATCAGGTGGGCCTTTTTGGAGATCGCCAACTGCGGGTGCAGATCGTGGCCGCTTTGTGCCAGCCCTTCGGCCTCCTCGCGGAAACGCACCGGGTCGAGCACCACGCCGTTACCGATAAAGTTCTCCTTGCCCCCCTGGAAGATCCCGGACGGGATCGAGCGCAGGACATATTTCTTTCCGTCAAATTCGAGCGTGTGGCCGGCGTTGGGACCGCCCTGAAAACGGGCGACGGCATCGTAATGCGGGGTCAGCACATCGACCACCTTGCCTTTGCCCTCGTCGCCCCATTGCAGGCCGAGAATCACATCGACATTTTTCATCTTTTGTTCATTCGTTTTTATGCAAAAGACATTTTTTGCATCCAAAGGTACGAATTATTTGGTGAAAATCCCAAATTGCAGCGGGAAATATCGCACCCCACCCCTCTTTTTTACGGAAAAAGAGGATAAAAAAATAGAAAAATGGAATAAAAGGCGACATTTTTTCAGTCCCCCAAAAGCCGGACAAGCCCCCAAACACCATTCGGCCCGCCGATCTTCACACACCGTCCAACGCCCCGGAATCCGCACACGGCCGAAGGGAACAAAGGGCAATATTTTCAGGCAAAAAACAGGACCGGACAGAGCTCCGAGGCTCCGTCCGATCCGTCCATCTTCCCCGACCGTCTAACGCTCCACGATCTGCGTATGACCGTCGGCCTGCAACACGCCGATCCGCTGGGTCAGCCCCTTGTAAATGAGGTCGAGTTGCCGGGCGCCCCGGGCATCCAGCAGACGCATCATCGGCGAGCAGGTCGTGACATCCAGCGTGCGCAACTGCGTCCGCTGACAGGAGAGCTCATCCAGCAGGATATTGTCCCGCAGATCGAGCATCCCGACCGCACAGTCGTCGCAGACCAAACGTTCCAGTTTTCGCAAGCGGTCGGTGTGGATCAGAGCCAGATTTTCGTTGCCGCCCACATCCAGACGCACCAATTCGCCGAAGGGCCGGGCATCGAACTCCGCCAGATCGTTGTCGGCCAAACAGAGCCGCCGAAGCTCCTTGAATTCGCGCAGTCCGTCCGTGCGGGCAATCCCCAGCCCGCGGGCATCGATCTCCGTCACCCGACGGGCCTCGTAACGCGAAATGCGACCGTCACCGTTCTCGTCGCAGTGCGCTAAACACCAGGACTCGAGCGCCGGATCGGCCAGCGCGACGAAGCGGTTGCGATCGGCCGCAAGTTCCTCATCCTCGGTCATGCCGCACCCCGCAACGCCGAAAAGCGACAGCGCGCAGACCGACCAAACGGCTGGAATATCAGGATACGACATTTTCGGATAACGTTTTTTTCGGATGACGTTTTTCAAACCGTCGGTTTCGTCTCTCGCCACAGGGGCTGCCAATGCCCCACCCGCGGGGATTGCAAGGGGTTAAATATCGATATCGTCGTCCGTGCTGGCAGGCTCGTCCGAAGGCTCGGAACCGCGGAATTCATCGGCGCCGTTCAGCTCTTCGTCGTCGCCGTAGAAATCTTTGTCGTCATCGTCGTCATCGGCGCCGTCATCGATCTTGACGTCGATTTTGACCAAATAGGCGATCTCCTGCGTCTCGAAGGGGACGGCATAGAAGAAGTCGCCGCTGGGTTTGTCGATACGTATCATTACCTCGGAAAATCCGGCGGGGTATTTCACACGCAGTGCCTCCTGAAGTTCGGGAGCCAGGTTGTTGAAGCTGACGACGAGGTGTTTTTTTGTAGTTTGTGCAGCCATTATAATAAGGTATAAGCTATCTTTTGTCGAAATTTTCTGCAAGTATACACAAAAAATGCAATTGTGGCAAATTCCCCCGAAAAAATATTTTTTTCTTCCGGCCGCACCTCCGCCCGCCGCACGGCCGCCCGACGGGACACCGAGCCCGGGCGTGCGAAAGAGCGCTTGACACTCCGCCGATTATTAACTTTTCCTCAAAGGAATAGCCGAAATCTCAAAAAAATCACTACCTTTGCACTATCGTATGTAACGACAATCTGAATATGACTTAAGAAAAAAAGACTTACGGCGAGAGCCGAAACCCTTTAAAACTCCTGAGTAGTCGTTACTGGCTTTGGTCGGCCTTCAGATGCTACAAGGATGTTTTTACTTTATTATGAGCGAAAGACTTACAGAGGAATTATTTCTCAAAGAATCTAAAATATATATTGGCAAAAACCCATTTGGATTTGTTTATGAGCAAGGCGATGTCCCCAATATTGCCTCTATTAAGTCTTGTCTCCAAAAGGCTGGCGGCAAACCTATGGATTGTGCTCTTGATGATTATAGTTGTGGTGGAACAGGTAAAGCCAAACCCGAATTTATAATTACATTTAATGAAGACCACAATCTTCTAATTGTGGTTGAATGTAAAACTTCGGTAAAAAAACATACTTCGGACGAACTTAACCACCCAAAAGCCTACGCTGTAGATGGGGTTTTGTATTATGCTAAATTCCTTAAAGAAAATTTTAATGTGATTGCTGTAGCCATAAGTGGCACCAAAAAAGAAACCGCAAAGGTTTCCACATTTTATTGGCAAAAAGGCTTTGATAATTTCCAAGAATTACAAAGGCTGAATATCGTATTAGAGCCTTTAAACTATTTAAAGTTTATAAGAGGTGAGCGCATTTCTATTGCATATTCAATAGAAGAAATCCGTGGTACGGCTGCTATAATGTCCGAAAAACTTAGAGTGGCAAAAGTAACCGCCAATGATAAACCTATTTTCATTGCTGGCATACTCATCGCTTTACAAGACCAAGATTTTGAGAGAGAATATTCTTCATCAAATTCTTTAAGGTCTCTTGTTAATCGGCTTTGCGACGCCATATCTAACGTTCTAAGAAATACAAATGTCGACCAACGCCGAATAGATAACATCGAGAACACATTCAAAAATGTAGCGAGCCTCAACCATTTCATTACTACATCCATGAATGAGGATTACTCATTGAGGTGGTATATTAATGAATTGGATATGAAGATTAAGCCGATGATGAATCATTCGGATTCTTCTATTGACGCGCTCGGAGAATTTTATAGTGAGTTTATAAAATTCTCAAATGGCGATGACGGGAAAGCCTTAGGGATTGTTTTAACACCCCAACACCTCACTGATTTTATGTGTGAGGTGGCCGGTGTTAATAAAAATAGTAAGGTCGTTGATATTTGTGCCGGCTCAGGTAGTTTTCTTGTTACTGCTATGAGCAAGATGTTCCAACAGGCAAACCCCGCTGAAGTTCAGAATATACGTCATAATAGCCTTTTTGGAATAGAAGCCGACCCTCATATTTACACTCTTTGTATTGCTAATATGATTGTTAGGCGTGATGGTAAAAGTAATATCATATATGGTAGTTGCTTTAACCAAACACATCATGATTGGTTGCTACGCCAAAACATTGACATTGGTTTGCTTAATCCTCCATATTCTCAAGAAGACCACAACGAACTTGAATTTGTTGAACAATTACTTTCGGTTCTCTCTGTTCGAGGTGTGGCTGTTGCCGTTGTTCCTATCAACTGTGCGTTGGGTAATACTTGTAAAACCGAGAGGGAGCGTTTAATGAGTAACCACACATTGGAGGCTGTTTTCTCTTTGCCACCCGAGTTATTCAATCCGTCGGCTTCAGTGCCTCCCTGCGTTATGGTTTGGACTGCTAAAATCCCACATCCCTCGGATAAAAAAACATTCTTTGGGTATTACCGTGAAGATGGCTTTGTCAAGAGAAAGAAACTTGGTAGAATTGATGCTTATGGGAAATGGGGCACTATTAAAAGTGAATGGCTTGAACTATACCGGAACAAGCAGGAGAAACCAGGGCTGTCGGTGCTTCATTCAGTCTCACATGCTGATGAGTGGTGTGCCGAAGCGTATATGGAAACCGATTACACAAAACTTTCTGACTCCGATTTTGAGCGCAAAATAAAGGAATATATCGCTTTTACCTTTATGAATAATATAGAATGAACGTAAGACTTGATTCCATATTTGACATTACTTATGGGTCTCAATTAGACCTTAATAAATGTCATAAATGCGAGAAACCTGAAGGCTACAACTTCGTTAATCGAAGTAGTGTCAATGCAGGTGTCAGTGCTCGTATATTTGCGCCTAAAGGTAAACGACCGTTCCCGGCAGGTTCGTTAACCTCAGCTATGGGAGGAAGTGTGCTGTCAACATTTGTTCAACAAGAAGACTTTTTTACAGGACAAAATGTTAAAGTTCTTATACCTAAGTCTAATTTATCTCTCGCACAAAAGTTATATTATTGTGCTTGTATCGAATTTAATAGGTATAAATTCTCCACATTCGGTCGAGAGGCAAATGCTACCTTTGACTCTCTTTTAGTTCCCGATGTATCCGATTTACCTCCGTTTCTTGAAACTATGGATATTTCAGGTAGATTCAGCGGTGCAGTCATTCCAGATTCTCAATTAGATTTGTTTTCTGTAAAATGGGACAAATTCAAATTAAAAGATTTATTTACAATTAAAAAAGGTAAACGTCTTACTCAAGCGAATATGACTGAGGGGGACACCCCATTTATTGGTGCATCGGCAAAAAACAATGGTTACACAAATAAGATTGGCAACTTACAAAATCATCATCCCGGTGGTCTGATTACTGTAAGTTATAATGGTTCTATAGCTGAAGCATTTTACCAACCAATCGAATTTGTTGCTTCTGATGACGTAAACATTTTCTACCCCAAGTTTAACCTTAACCCTTATATCGCCATATTTCTTTGCACGGTGATTTTCAATGAAAAATATCGTTTTACTTACGGAAGAAAATGGTATTTGGAACTCATGGAGGAATCTTATATTTGGCTACCTTCCAAACTTGTAAATTCTGCTATCGTTCCAAATTGGAACTTTATGGAAAATTACATAAAACATCTCCCTTGTAGCAGTAATATCTGTTAATTTTAGTGAATAAAAATTAAGGTAATTATATACCTATTTACACAGATGTAGGGGATAATTTAGAGAGGGCGGTTGCGGCTTTTTCACGAAAAATGATTGCTGCTTTTTCATAAAAATTGATTATCTTTACACCAAATTATACACTCGCCATCCATGACAACCCCTACGGCCCGAGAGCGCATCGCACAACTTCGCCAAGAGCTGGAACGCCATAACCACCTCTATTACGTCGAAAATCGCCCGGAAATCAGCGATTTCGACTTCGACCGCCTGCTGCGCGAACTGCAGGACCTCGAGGCAGCCCACCCTGAAATGGCCGATCCCAACTCCCCCACCGTGCGCGTGGGCAGCGACCTGACGTCGGAATTCCGGTCGGTCGCCCACCGTTTTCCGATGCTCTCGCTGGGCAACACCTATTCGCTGGACGAACTGCACGAATTTATCGAACGCATCGAGCGCGAAACGGGACCGACGGAGTATGTCTGCGAGCTGAAGTTCGACGGCACGGCCATCTCACTGACCTACGAGCACGGCGCTCTGCTGCGGGCCGTGACCCGCGGGGACGGCACGCGCGGAGACGACGTTACGGCCAACGTGCGCACGATTCGTTCGGTGCCCCTCAGACTGCGGGGCGAGGGCTATCCCGATCTGTTCGAGATTCGCGGCGAGGTGCTGATGCCCTACGCATCGTTCGAGCGGCTGAATGCCGAGCGCGAGGCGGCGGACGAGGCGCCCTTCGCCAATCCGCGCAATGCCGCAGCGGGAACCCTGAAACAACAGTCGTCGGCGGTGGTGGCCCACCGGGGGCTGGACTGCACGCTCTATCAGCTGGCGGGCGACAACCTCTCCTTCACGAACCACATGGAGGGGTTGGAGCTGGCCCGGCAGTGGGGATTCAAGGTCTCGGACAAGATGCGCATCTGCCGCACGCGCGAGGAGGTCGACGACTACATCGCCTATTGGGACGAGGCCCGCAAGCAGCTGCCCTTCCCGACCGACGGGGTGGTGATCAAGGTCAACGACTTCGCCCGCCGGCGCGAACTGGGCTTCACGGCCAAAGCGCCGAAGTGGGCCGTGGCCTACAAATTCAAGGCCGAGCAGGCTTTGACCCGTTTGCAGAGCGTCGATTTCCAGGTGGGACGCACGGGCGCCATCACCCCGGTGGCCAACCTCGACCCCGTGCAGCTGGCGGGGACCACGGTCAAGCGGGCCACCCTCCACAACGCCGAACAGATGGCTCTGCTGGATATCCGTCTGCACGATATGGTCTACGTCGAGAAGGGAGGCGAGATCATCCCGAAGATCACGGGGGTGGAGCTTTCGGAGCGGCCGGCCGACAGTGTGCCGTTCCGCTATATCGACCGCTGTCCCGAGTGCGGGACCGAGCTGGTGCGCTACGAGGGCGAGGCCAAACACTACTGCCCCAACCAGAACAGTTGCCGACCCCAGATTCTGGGACGCATCGACCACTTTATCCGCCGCCGGGCGATGGATATCGACGGCTTAGGCAGGGAGACGGTCGAGCTGCTTTACGACAACGGGCTGTTGCGGAATTTCGCCGATCTGTACGACCTGCGGGCCGAGCAACTGGCGCCCCTGCCGCGTCTGGGCGAGAAGTCGGCCCTCAATATCATCCGTTCGATCGAACGTTCGCGCGAGGTCCCCTTCCACCGCGTGCTCTTCGCGCTGGGGATCCGCTTCGTGGGGGAGACGACGGCCAAATATCTGGCAAGCCACTTCCGCACGATGGACGCCGTGATGGCGGCGGGACGCGACGAACTGGTCGAGGCCGAGGAGATCGGCGAGAAGATCGCCGACGCCATTCTGGACTATTTCGCCCGGGCCGAGAACCGGACCCTCGTCGACCGTCTGCGCCGGGCGGGCCTCCGGATGGAGGCCGAGGAGCGGCAAAACCTCTCGGAGGTGTTGGCCGGCAAGTCGATCGTGATCTCGGGCAAGTTCCCCGGCTACAGCCGCGATGAGATGAAGGCGCTCGTCGAACAGCACGGAGGCAAAGCCCTGGCGGCCGTCTCGGGCAACGTCGACTTTATCGTCGCGGGCGAGAAGATGGGAGCCGCCAAACGCCAGAAGGCTGAAAAGGCAGGCATAAAGATCATCTCGGGCGAGGAATTCTTCGAGATGATCGGCACCCCTGGGACCGGCCCAGAGATCGGGTTCCAGGCGCCCGACACCGACATAGCCACAGCGTCCTCCGCACCGGGACCCGTTCCGGCCGACACCGCGGAGCCAGCCGCCCGAACGGCTACACAAACAACGGCGCCGGCCGACGCCACAGAACCTCCCGTGCAGCCTGCCGCAGCATCCCCCGCACCGGCCGACGCCGCGGAACCTGCCGCCCGGAACACCGCGCCGACATCCCCACAAACCGACGCCGCGGAACCCGTACAAGGTTCTCTATTTGATTGACAACCGGAAAAATCGACTTGATCATGATACGACACAAACTCAGCGGTGTGGGAGCCGCCCTGATTACCCCTTTTACCGCAGAAGGACGCATTGATTACCGGGCGCTCGCACGGGTCATCGACTACGTGATCGACGGCGGCGTGGACTATATCGTCGCCCTGGGGACCACGGCCGAGACCCCGACGCTCTACCTGCACGAACGCGCCACCATCGCGATGTACATCACCAACCACATTGCGGGTCGCGTGCCGCTGGTGATGGGCGTGGGCGGCAACTCCACCTCCGAGGTGCTGGACCAGCTGCGCGAATTCGACCTGCGCGGCGCGGATGCCATCCTGAGCGTGACCCCCTATTACAACAAACCGTCGCAGGAGGGTCTCTACCAACATTTCAAGGTCGTCAGCGAACACTCCCCGCTGCCCATCATCCTCTACAACATTCCGGGCCGTACGGGGGTCAACATGACGGCCGAGACCACGTTGCGCATCCGCCGCGATATGCCCAACGTCATCGGAATCAAGGAGGCCTCGGGCAATCTGGAACAGATGCAGGAGATCATCGACCGCCGGTCGGAGGATTTTTTGGTGCTGTCGGGCGACGACGGAATCGCCGTGGAGCTGATGCGACGGGGCGGCGACGGCGTGATCTCGGTGGCGGCCGACGCCTTCCCGCGACGCTACATGGCGGCGCTGAACCTGGCCAAGGAGGGACGCTACGACGAGGCCGAACAGGCCTTCGCGCCGCTCGAAGAGGTGATCCGCGCACTCTTTGCCGAAGGCAATCCCGTGGGCGTGAAATGTGCGCTCAAGTCGTTGGGAATCATCGACAACACGATGCGCCTGCCGTTGGTCAAAGCCTCCGCCGCATTGGAAAAACGGATGGCCGAACTGATTGCCGCATACGATTTGCACTAAAAAACCGTTTCAAGGATACCCGCCGGGAGAGACATCCGGCGAAAATGGGCTGTTGAAAACAAACGAAGCTATATGATCAAACGACTTTTTATCGCACTGCTGCTTTGGGTGCCGTTTGTCGCGGGGGCCAAGGTGCCCGACGAGGAGGATATCAAGCGGCAGACGCTCAATCCCGAATCGGAGTATTACTACCCCAATCTGCTGATGCGCTACCGCAACGGCGACTCCACGCTCCGGGGCGAGCACTACCACTATCTCTACTACGGCTACGCCTACCAGGAGAGCTACAAACCGCTGAATTCCAACCCCGATCTGCTGGAGATGATGGATGCTGCGGCGGGCCTGAACACCGAGAATCCGGACCCCTACCTGCTCCATCGGATCATCACGGCCGGCGAGGCGTCGCTCATGCGCGACCCGTTCAGTCCGCGGGTGCTGAATCTTCTGGCCTATGCCTACGGGGCAGTGGGCAAGGCCGAGGCCGAACGGTCGGCTTACGAGCGGTTGAAATGGGTGCTCTTCACGATCGAGGACTCGGGCGACGGCAAGACGCAGAAGAGCCCGATGCACATTCTGATGTTCGACCACGCTGTCGACCTGCTCAATTCGTACGATCTGAGCAGCGAGAAGAGCCGCATCATCAGCCGCGATGTGGAGTATATTCCGCTGACCGCACCGCGCAAGGTACTCGGCAAGAAGATCAAAGGCTACTACTTCGACTACAGCCGCATCTACCGCAACAAACCTGAAGGCTACGTCTTCCAGCGCGAACGCACGTGGCAGTTCAACAACCTCAAACCCCGCAAATACAAATGATGATGAACCCACTTTTACGCCGTCTGTTGCTCGCGGCCCTTGTCGCCGCCGGCTGTGCGGCCTGCGAAAAGAGCGAAACCGTCACACCGCCGCCCGCGGAAACCCGCCAGACCATCATGGTCTATCTCTCGGGCCAGTCGCTGGCGCGTTATTTCACGCAGAACGTCAACGAAATAGCCACCGCCGTAGCCGCCGGCGACGGTCAGAGCCGCGTCTTGATCTTCAGCGAACCCCGTTCGGGAGCCGTCCTGATCGAGTGCAAATACCAGGGCAAAGGCAAAGCCGCGTTGCTCGACACGCTGCACCGTTATAGCGCGGAAGAGTTCACGTCATCGATCCGGAGCAATGATATCCAGAAGATACTCAACGAGATGGCCCGCGTCGCACCGGCCCCGAAATACGGCCTGATCATCGGTTCGCACGGCGGCGGCTGGCTGCCTGCCGAGTACCGTCTGATCGACGATTTCGGCAGCAAGTCCTCCTTCTCGCTTCGTCCCCGCCTCGAGGACGACCCGCTCCTCCACAAACAGTCCGGCAGCGACGCCACCCGCTGGTTCGGCGAGGAGAGCGGCAAGGTGGGCGAGGTCCGGGAGTGGGCCGCAGGGATCGAGGCCGCCACGCCGCGTTTCGCTTACGTGATCTTCGACGCCTGCTTCATGTCCAATATCGAAACCCTCTACGAGTTCCGGAACATCGCCCCCTATATCGTCGCCTCGCCCTGCGAGATCATGGGCCGCGGCGTCCCCTACGACCGCTGTCTGCCGGCAATGCTGAACGACACGTCGATGCAGTCGGGACCCTCGGTAACGGTTCCCCTGCTGGAGTTCTGCCACGCCTTCTACAACTATTACAACACCACCACGGAGACCCGTCAGTCGGGCTGTTTAGCCATCACCCGCACCGCCGAGATCGACAAGCTGGCCGCTGCGGTCAAGGCCTTCAACGCCACCGTCACCGCAGAACCCGACCCGCTGAAACTCCAGATCTACGAGGGTTTGCACCAGGGTTCGACCCGTTGTCCGCTCTTCTTCGACCTGCGCCAATACATCGAGCAGACCGCGTGCAGCGACGAAACGGCCCGCCAAGCCGCCCTCGACCAGCTGGACCGCACCGTGCCGCAGGATTTTCGCCTCCACACCCCGCAGTTCTACACGGGTTACGACGGCAAAATGCACGAGATAACCTATTACTCGGGGCTGACCACCAGCACCCCCACCGCCATCGCCGCCTACGCCGAAGCCCTCCGGCAGACCGCGTGGTGGAATGCGACGCATTAGCGATGTTCTTGCGGGTGTGATTCCCCGTGGGGCGTTTGCGACGCCACGCCCCACGGGGAATCACACCCGCAAGAACATCGCACGGACCGGGGAGCGCCGCGCGGCAAGGGGCGGGGTCC
>CAZHMX010000052.1:0-13138 GCA_964533725.1 uncultured Alistipes sp.
CCCCGCGCATCTTGTCGTGGTCGAGAAAATCGAACTTCTCATTGATAAGCGACGTAACGCGCAGACAGCGGATGGCTTCGGCCTTTTCGAGCATCTGACGGTTGAAACTGCGTTCGATGTCGTTGGCCGGCTTGGCATAGATGTATATGCCGAGATATTCGCGACGTGTCATCTTCATCGTTTCGGGATTGCGGACTGCCGGATAGAAATCGAGATAGAGCGAGATGCGTCCGTTGGTAATGGGGCGTCTTAAAAGTGAGACTGTCGTACAAGTGTGCTGATACATAAGTTTTGATTTTTAATTGTTTATATTTTCTGATTGCAAAGGAGCCTTTTTTCTGCGGTTCCTGCCGGTTATATCGCAGATAACTGCTGATAACCGGAGAATAACCGTAACCGGGTGCTACAAAACGGGCGGTGCGAGCAGGGCATCCAGCTCTTTCTTGGATATTT
Source organism: uncultured Alistipes sp. (assembly GCA_964533725.1). Taxonomy (GTDB): domain Bacteria; phylum Bacteroidota; class Bacteroidia; order Bacteroidales; family Rikenellaceae; genus Alistipes. The sequence continues at coordinate 454 of CAZHMX010000052.1, forward strand.
TCAGGTAACGGCCCTCCTGCACCTTCGGGATTCTGTGCCATTTGATATAGTGGTACAGCTGGTCGCGCGTCAGACCGTATCGCTCCATCGCCTCAGCCGAGGTGTAGTATTCTGGTTCCGCCGGAACAGCCAACCCTTTGGCTGCATCGACGTGCCGCTTCGAGTAGAAGACTTCGTTTCGCACCTTCTTCTTGGGGATTTTGTAAGTGTAGGCTAACGAATAGACCGCCGAGGAGGTCATGCCGAATTTCTGCCGCATCTCCTCCGCCGTGTACCACTCGGTAATGCTTTCGTCGGCCTGCTGGCGGGCGAACACGGCATCGAAATGCTTTTTGCTCCACAGCGTCTTCCCGCGCCGCATCACTTTCGGGATATTTTCGTTCTTGCCGACCTTGAATATCCACGACAGACTGACTCCGAACTTTTCGCGCAGCTCGTCATTGGTGTAGAACTCGGTAATAGGGGCTGGTTCTTTCCGCAGCCGTTTCTGATAGGGCTTTGGCTCGTCGAAGAGTTTGTCAATGTCCTTACGGCGAATAAGGGTTTTGCCCTTGAATTGGACTGCCGTAATAGCACCTGTTTTCAGGTAATTGTAGACCGAGGCCCGACAAATTCCCAACAATTTTGCAGCTTTGGTCGGTGTGAGAAATTCAACACGCTCAGCATTCTCCTGTTTAAGGAGAGCATGCGAATACTCATCTTCAAAGGTTTTGACTTTGTCATTGCGCTTCTTCGCTTTATAAGCCAGATTTGCACATCTGTGGCTGCAAAACTTTGTGGTGGTTTTGTGTGCGGTAAATGACTTTCCGCACCAGCCGCATTTCTTTTTGATTTCAATGTTACTGCTCATATCTCTGTTGTTTTGTTCTCCGTTAATTTCGCCAAAAGTGTCTATATGCGTATAACTGCGTCTAATTGTGTCTAACTTTTCCACTGTCTCGCTCCGCACAGAGTCACCGAAATCATCCGCGGTACGGGAGCGGTACGGGAATCGGCGTAAAAACACGCACAAACGGTCAGAACCGAGAGTGTCGGGCAAAAAGAAAAGCACTCGTACAGAGTGCTTTGCCTATGAAATGTGATTTTTGTTAATCGTTAGTAATTTCCAATCACTTGCCGATGCAGAATTTTGAGAAGATGGATTTTAGGACTTCGTCGGTGGTGATGGTGCCGGTGATGGTGCCTAGGTGGTGGATTACTTGGCGGATGTCTTCGGCCAGGAGGTCTGTGGGGAGGCCGTCGTCTAAAGCGCGGAGGGCGGATTGCAAGGCCTGGTCGGCCTCGCGGAGCGCCTCGGCGTGGCGGTGGGTCGAGACAATCGTGTCACCGCGGTCAAGGGCGGCGGTGTCGATGCTTTGGCGCAGGCGGCGGCGCAGATCCTCAATGCCGTCACCGCGTTTGGCCGAGAGAAGAATGGTGTCCTCGGAGATCTCTTGAGGTGATTGTAAATCACATTTGTTCACCACTTTAATCAATATCTGACCGTTATGCAGGTGGAGTGATTCCGCGTGTTCCGGTATTGAGAAATTGTGGGGAGTGACTGCGGGGAGCATTTCGATTTCGGGTGCCGTTGGGGGGGCAGGTGACGTCTTTTTAATCGATATTTGATCGTCGCGCAGAGGAAGCGATTCTGCGTATTCCGGTGTTGAGAGGCCGCATGGAGAGGCTACAGGGGGCGTTGCGGTTTCGATCGTCGTTGAGGGAGGGGCTATCGCGGTTGAACCTGGAATTGCAGCCGAAGTTGAGATTGCGGTTGCAGTCGTGGTTGAGGTGCCGGGGGCAGTTGCAACCGTGGAGGGCATTCGGGTGGCATCGTCGAGGGTCAGGATGATACGGGCGCGGGCTATGGCACGGCGGGTGCGTTCGATGCCCATTTGTTCGAGACGGTCGGCGGTGTCGCGCAGGCCGGCGGTGTCGATGAAACGGAAGACTATGCCGTCGATATTGATCTCCTCTTCGACCGTGTCGCGCGTCGTGCCGGCGATCTCCGAGACCATGGCGCGTTCTTCGCCGGCCAGGCGGTTCAGCAGGGTACTTTTGCCGACGTTCGGTGCGCCGACGATGGCCACCGTCACCCCCTCTTTCATGGCATTTCCCAGGCGGAACGACTGCATCAGTTCCGCGATGCGGGTCTCAAGACCGACCATCGTTTCACGCAGTTCGCTGCGGTCGGCAAAGGTGACGTCCTCTTCCGAGAAGTCGAGTTCAAGTTCCAATAATGAGGTGAGGGACAGCAGTTTGTCGCGCAAAGCGTTGAGTGCTTCCGACACGCCGCCGCGCAATTGCATCGAGGCTACGGCGTGTGCGGCGCGCGAATGGCTGGCGATCATGTCGGCGACGGCTTCGGCCTGGGCCAGGTCGAGTTTGCCGGCCAAAAAGGCGCGTGTGGTGAATTCGCCCGCCTCGGCCATACGGGCACCGGCGGCGCAGCAGAGGCGCAGGATCTCGCCGACAATATAAGACGATCCGTGGCACGAAAATTCAACGCTTTCGTCGCCCGTATAGGAGTTGGGGGCGCGGAAGACCAGCGCTACGACTTCGTCTACCAGACGTTTGCCGTCGACGATACGGCCGTAGCGGGCTTTGTAGCCCTGACTCTGGGCGAGGGACTTGCCGCGGCCCCGAAAGATCCGGTCGGCAATGGTCAGGGCGTCCGGTCCGCTTAAACGGATGACGGCCAATGCACCGCCGGCAGGGGTGGCCGGCGCAACGATCGTGTCGTTCCGAACCATGGCGGTTACTGACGGATGCGCAGGCGTTGACCCAGACGCAACTTGTTGGCGTTCTGTAATTTGTTCAACCGCATCAGGCTCTGTACCGACACGTGGTGGCGACGGGCGATCGATCCTAACGTATCGCCTTTCTTGACCACGTAGTAGGTGGCGGCGGGGCCTTGCGTCCGTTTCTTGTCGAGGTTGGCGGGGTTGATATACTCCTTGAGGTAGAGCGAATCTTTTTGATAGATCGCCGTCTCGGCGGCGATGTAGTTTGTCACGGCGTGCTGGGGCAACGTCAGGGTGTAGGGTTTGGTCGTTGCGGGGATGATGTCGATACGGTATTGCGGGTTGAGGGTGCGCAGGGTCTCGACGGGCACGTCGATGGTCGAGGCGATCTGTCCGAAGTGGAGCAGCCGGGCCACGTGCAGGGTGTCGGTAGCCATCGGCAGCGGGGCATCGATGGGTTCTATGCCGTGGTTGCGGTGGTAGGCATAGACGTAGCTGGCTGCGATAAAGGCGGGGACGTAGCCGCGTGTTTCGCGGGGCAGGAAGTCGTAGATCTCCCAGAAATTCTTGCCGCCCGAGCGGGCCATCGCTTTGTTGACGTTACCCGGACCGCAGTTGTAGGCGGCCAGTGCCAGGGGCCAGTTGCGGTAGATGTTGTAGAGTCCGCGCAGATATTTGCAGGCGGCCTGTGTCGAGCGGGCGGGGTCGAGACGTTCGTCGACCAGCGAATTGATTTCCAGTCCGCATACCTTGCCCGTGCTGGGCATGAACTGCCACAGGCCGGCGGCACCGGCGCGCGAAATGGCCGTGGGGTTGAGGGCCGACTCGATGATGGGCAGCGCGCGCAGCTCGATCGGCAGGTCGGCCTTGATCAGCTCCTCCTCGAACATCGGGAAGTAGTACTGCGACAGACCGATCAGGCGTCCTGTCAGGTTGCGTAGCTTGGTGATGTACCGCAGGATGTGGGATTTGACCACGGGGTTGTAGGCCAGCTCGATGGGCGATGCCAGGTCGCGCAGCCGGCGTACGAAGACCGAGTCGGGCGTAGCGTCGATGGTGATGGTGTCGGCGGCGAGGGCCTGCAGCGAGTCGACCTCGATAAAGTCGCGCACGAAGGCCTCGTAGGCCTCTACGCGGCGTTGTCCCTGCCAGTGGGTGAGCAGCGAGTCGAACTGTTCGGGCGTCATGTCGGGATCGGGGGCGGGGTAGTCGGGCGTACGCTGCGTGATCGACTCCTTTTCAGGGGCGGTCTCGGCGGGTGCCGGTTGGACCGTATCGGCCGGTTGGGCGACGTAGACGATGGTTGTCCGCGACTTTTTGGGGCGGCGCTGGCGTTTTTGCGTCAGGTCGAGCGCGAAGATATCTTGTGCGATAAGCAGAATCGGGAGCAGAAGCAGTAGGCGAAGCGGTTGTTTCATGGCGGTTTAGAAGTTCAATACAAGGTTTAGTCCGTAGACGGGGCGGTTGCCGCCGGCTGCGGGGATGTAGGGGCAGGCGATTGCGGGCTCCAGGTTGAGCGACAGGTCGTCCGAAATATCGTAATCTTTCAGGTGCGCATCCACGTGGGCATCGACGGCCTGAAGGATATAGAGGCCGGCGGTGATGATGATACAGAGGTCGCGGTTGCGCCGGTAGTTGTCTTTGAGGTTCCGGAGGAACGAGGCCTGGTAGCGGCCTTTGAATTCGTCGTGGGGTTCGGGACGGTCGCCCTGCTGTCCGCCGTCCTGCCATGCCTTGAGTTGCTCGTCGTAGGCCACGCGGAGGTGATAGGCGGTGCGGAAACGCTGGAAACCGCGGTTGTTCCAGTCGATGCAGAAGGCCATGGAGGCGAAGCCGCCCACGACAAAGGGCACCTTCCAGTAGCTGCGGTTGTAGATCTGACCCGCACCCGGACAGATGCAGGCCAACGTGGTGGCTTTCTTGACATCCGAGACGTCGTTGGTCGAGTATTTGACGGCGGCGTCACCGATAAAATAGAGGTACGATCCGATGGCGGTCAGCAGATAGGCCTGCCGGCGGGTATTGCTGCGGATCATTTTGCCTTGCAGGGCGTCCAAATGGGGGGTGCGCGTGGTGGAGTTGGCGACAATGGCGTTGTACTCGCGGCGCAACGGTTTGTAGACCTTCGATTCGTGAGCGAAGAGGGCGATCGAGGTGCCCAGCGTACCGTAAAGGATCGGCAGTTTCCAGTATTGTTTGTTGTAGATCTGGCCGTAACCGGGCAATACGGCGGCTGTCCAGCAGACCTTCGAGATCGACATCGAGTCGCTGAACAGTTTGCCCCGGCGACGTTCGCGCCGCGACAGTGTTGTCGAATCGGCCCGAAGCTCGCGCAGCGAATCCGTCGCACCTCGCAACGTGTCGGCCAACCGGTCCGCCGTCAGCGAGTCGGCCGCAGCTGCGAGGCGCAACCTGGCGAGCCGTGCCGTATCGACCGGATTGCCTGTCAGGCGCGCCATGCGGCGGAGCAGCGAATCCACGGCCGCGGTGTCGATCTCCGGTGCCTGGCACAACGAGTCCAGCGTCCGGGCCGTATGGAGCGAATCCGTATGCCGACGGGCCGAGTCGAGGTGGGGCATACGTCCGCCGCTAATGCGCGTGCGCGCACTGCGTTTCGAGAGGTCCTGTGCCGACACAGAGGCCGTGAAAATCAGGCACAATACCGTGATGATCAACGTAAAAAGACGAATCGGGCGAGTCATAGGCTATGCGTTGGGTATCTCCTTCAAACGGTCGATAAAGCGGTCGACCTCGGCGTCGTCCGAGAAGTCGATGGTGATGCGGCCGCCACCGTTTTTTGCGCGGCGAACCGATATTTGTCGCGAGAAAAGACGCTCCAGCTGCTCGACCAGACGGCCGTATGATTCGGGATACTCCTCCTCGGCGGCAGGCGCTTTGCCGGGCTCGGCGGCGGGTTGTTCGGCCACCTTGCGGGCGTACTCCTCGGCCTGACGGACCGAGAGGTCGCGTTTCAGACAGCGTGCGAGGACCTGCAACTGTTTCTCCTCCTCCACGCCGGCGATAGCCTTGGCGTGACCCATCGAGATCAGACCCTCCTTCAGCGCCAGCTGCACCTGGTCGGGCAACTTCAGCAGCCGCATGTAGTTGGCCACCGTCGAGCGCTTTTTGCCCACCTTCTCCGAGAGGGCGTCCTGCGTCAGATGGCACTCGTCCACCAGGCGCTGCATTCCGATGGCGATTTCGATGGCATTGAGGTCCTGCCGCTGGATGTTCTCGACCAATGCCATGGCATGCAGATTCTCGTCGTCGACTTCGCGGATGTAGACGGGTAGGGTTTTCAACCCGGCCTTCCGCGCGGCCCTCCAGCGACGTTCTCCGCTGATAATAAGGTGTTTGCCGTCTGCGTCGGCAGCGGCTACGGTGATGGGCTGGATGACGCCCAACGTGCGGATCGAGTCGGCCAACTCCTCCAGCGCCTCCTCGTCGAACGACGTGCGGGGCTGTTGCGGATTGGGGATGATGCGGTCGACCGGGAGCTCCGCCGTGTCGTTCATCGGGGTAGCGACGGGGCGCGCGGGCTGTTCGATTTTGTCCAATCCGAAGAGGGCGTCCAGGCCTCTTCCCAAACCTTTCTGTTTCATGGTCGTCACTGTTTTTTGCGGTTGCGTTTGAGGAACTCCTTGGCCAGCATCAGATAGTTGGTGGCACCCACAGCCGCGGCGTCGTAGAGCATCACGGGTTTGCCGTGCGAGGGGGCTTCGCCCAGACGGATGTTGCGCTGGATGATGGTTTCGTAGGCCAGCTCGCCGAAGTGTTCGCGCACTTCGTTGGCCACCTGGTTGTTCAGGCGGTTGCGCATGTACATGGTCAGGAGAAAGCCCTCGATCCCTAAGTCGGGATTCAGACCGTTCTTTACTATCTTGATGGTGTTCAGCAGCTTGCTTAATCCCTCCAGGGCCAGATATTCGCATTGTACGGGAATCAGCACCGTATCGGCGGCGGTCAGGATGTTGACCGTCGTGTAACCCAGCGAGGGGGAGCAGTCGATGAAGATGTAGTCATAACTTTCGCGGACCGAGTCGACGATGCGTTTCATCACGAAGTGCGCGTTTTCCATTTGCGGCAGTTCGGTATCGGCGGCGACCAGATCGATCGAGGAGGGGAGGACCGAGAGACGTTTGACATCGGGGCTTTTGAGGATCACCTCCTGGGGGCGCCGTGCGCCGGTGATACACTCGTAGATACCTTCCGAGTTGATATCGAATCCCAGCCCCGAGGTTGCGTTTGCCTGCGGGTCGGCATCGACGAGCAAAACGCGTTTGCCCAACAGAGCGACCGAAGCCGCCAGGTTGATGGCGGTAGTGGTTTTGCCGACGCCTCCTTTTTGGTTGGCCAATGCGATGACTTTTGCCATAATCTCTCTCTTCGTTACAACATATATTCGGGCAAATTTACGCATTTATTATCGCACAGCCAAAAATTTCCGGTTAAATATCCGTTTTTTGCTTTTTTGTTCCCCTTTGTCTCTTCGTCCGATCCCCGTGCGATCCTGCTTGTGACCTCGCTCCTGCCGGCGTCTTTGCCCGTGATCCGGCCTGCTCCTTCCCCGTCAGCGAAGAGACAAAAAAGCGGAGACGTTCAACAGAACGGCTCCGCCATACGGACCTGAAAATTTCCGTGGTCCCTAATTGTCTGTCTTTTCGGCCCGCACGCTCTTGCGCTTCATCCGCAGCTCGATGACAAACTCGATGAGCGCTCCCGCGGCCACTCCGACCACCGTCAGTATCTGGTAGAGCATCATGGTGAAGTACTCCAGCTGGCGTCTGTAATAGCCGTACTCCTCCCCGTAGGCCATATTGTCGTCCGAAAATATCAGGTAGTTCCGGATCAGCATCCCGACCAGGAACATAAGGAAACCGCATAGCACGGGCAATCCCGCGCGCAGATACCAGATCTTAAAATCGAATTCCTCCTGCGGATGGGTCCGGGCCTCCATCTCGATGCGGTGCAATTCGGCGATCTGTTCGGGTGTCAGCCGTTCGAGCGGCAACTTGGCGCTTCGGCGCGCCCATTCGCGGAACATGAAGTAGATGATGATTCCGCATGCAATAATAGTAAGATTCATATCTTTTTGTTGTTTTTGGTTTTCGTTCGTTAGACGCCGCCCGGATCGCAAGGTTACAGCAGTTCGCGGAAAAGTCGCCGCCGCTCGTCGTTGCAGCAGGCTATCCCAAAGGCAAAGACAACCCCCGCGAAAACGAGTGGCAGCAACCGGTCTTCCGCCGGCATCGACACATCGAAGTTGCGAATGTCCGCACCCGACAGCACGGCCATTACCACGGCCATCTTTGCGCACATCCACGCCATCGCGCGGATGGCACGGCGACAGCGACGACGCTCCTCGCGTTCGCGTACCTGTTTCATGATGCGGACCTCCAACTCCGCAGGCGCCTTTTCGCGCGGTGCGGCGGCACGAATCAAATCGGCTAAAGCCCTCTCCTCCGTATTCATTCTTCTTCCTCCATATATCGGCGGATGCGTTGCCGCACCCGGTGTAAACGTACTTTGGCATTCGACTCGCTGATCCCGACAATTGCGGCGATTTCGGCCACCGGGCGCTCCTCCTCGTAATAGAGCGTCACGATGGCGCGTTCCTCGGCCGTCAGGCGATCCAGCGCCCGCCGCATCCGTTCCACGTGTTCCGCATCGTAGGGACCCTCGCTCTCCGGACGGTCGGCAATCCCGCTTTCGCGGTCGGTCAGCGGGACGGTCGGCCGGCGGTTCTTCCGGCGGCACCGGTCGATCGCCAGGTTGTAGGCGATGCGAAAGAGCCACGACGGGAACGCACATTGTCCGCGAAATCCGTCCAAACGGTCATAGGCGCGTATGAATGCCTCCTGCACCACGTCACGGGCCGCCTCCCGGTCGCCTGTGATGCGTGCGGCCAACGCATAAAGCCGATCGGTATACCGTCCGACCAGTACGCCGAAAGCCTCGGTTTCGCCCTGGGCCACGCGTGCCAGAATCTCGTTGTCGGTCGGTCGTTCCATCGGTTGCGTTTTGTCTGTTAGACGTCTGCGACGGTCCGCGGTTACACGTTTCGCGGCGGAAAATGCGGATCCCGTCTGCGGAATCCGTCGCGGTTCGCGCTCTCTCGCCTCCGAATCCTCTTTCCGTGGGACGAAGATAGGGGTTCCGGACCGATTTTCCAAATGCTCCTCACCTTACAGCAGCGGAGCGGTCAGCCGCAGAAGATCGCCTGCCAGACGTTCGACCCTGTTGGGCCGTGCCAGGTGCCGCGAGCTGTCGAAATCGCTGTCGAAACCGCGACGAAGCTCTTCGACTGCGGGCGAATCGTAGAGAAGGACCGTCACTTCGAGGTTGTCCTCCAGGCTGCGGTAGTCCAGATTGGCCGTGCCGACCGAGGCTGCGCGGTTGTCGACGATCAACAGTTTCGAGTGGAGAAACCCGTGTGCATACCGCCGCACGCGGACGCCCCAGGCTGCAACTTCATGCAGAAAACTCTCCGCCACACGGTCGACGAACTGCGAATCGCTGCGCTCGGAGACCAGCAGCCGCACCTCGACTCCGCGCCGTACGAGGATCCGAAGCGTGTCGAGGATCTGCGGTGTCGGGATAAAGTAGGGGGTGATGATCCGCACGCATCCCCGGGCCGAGAGCAGCAGCTCGGCGAAGGCGTCGCCGATCATGCAGCGTGTCGTGCCGCATCCCGCCGGAATCACCCGCAACGTCAGCCGGTCGCGTACCCGCACGCGGGCGATATGCCCTTCGACGTCGAATGCGCGGCCGCCCGTACGTTCCCAGTCGCGGGCAAAGAGCCGCTGCAGCGTCCCGACCGCCTCGCCCTCGACCCGCAGATGTTCGTCTCGCCAGCGGCCCAGCGTGTTGCCGTCGAGGTAGTACCCCGCGATGTTGATCCCGCCGATGAAGGCCACCCGGCCGTCGACGATGACGATTTTGCGGTGGTTGCGGCGGGTGGCCGAGGGATGGAACCACGGAAACCGCAGCGGCGAATGAGCCCGCACCTCGACCCCTGCGGCCCGCAGCTGCCGTATCGTCTGCCGGCCCAACGACCACGATCCCACGGCGTCGTAGATCAGCCGTACGCGTACGCCCGACCGTGCCTTGCGTACCAATAGCGCCGCGATGGTCCGTCCGATCCGGTCGCTGCGGAAGATGTAATACTCGAGGTGGATGGTGTCGGAGGCCTGTTGCAGGGCGGCGATCAGGGCGGTGAAGGCGTCGCCGCCGTTGTGGAGCAGCCGGATCCGGTTGCGATGGGTCGGCTCGGGTTGCGGTTCGAATCCGCAGGGCCGTCGCCAGCCGATCAAAAGATAGAGGAGTGTGGTGACGATCGGCGCGCACCCGAAGGCAAAAATCCACGCCAGCGCCACTGCCGGGTTGCGCTGTTGGCGTGCGACAAGGACGACGGCCGCCACCCACCCGACCAGATGGATCCCCCAAGAGAGACTGAAACCGTTCATACCCCCGCCGTGAGGCATACATTATGCCAGACCCGCCCGCATGGCCCATAAACCGCCTCTTCCGATGCGGTACCTTTTTATATGAAGCTCCTTAATTACGATACGATGCCTGTTGGGCCACGACTGTGCCGTCGCGGCCTTTTGCGGTCTCGGCCGGCCCCGTTTTGTACAGCGGAATTTCGGCGGAGCGGAGCGGCCTGCGGATTATTTTTCGGAGGAGGGGGCCAGCTGCACGCGGACCGACTCTTCGTGGATGGCGCGCATCAGGGTGTCGATGAAATCGGGCGAGAGCCCCAGCTCGGCGCCGGTGCGGCTGCGCTGTTCGAGAATCGCACGATAACGGTCGGGCTGGAATACGGGCATCCCGCGGCGGTTTTTGTGGGCGCCGATACACTGCGAAATCTGCATCCGACGTGCCAGCAACGCAATCATCTGTTCGTCGATCTCGTCGATCTGCCGGCGCCAGACCTCCAGCTCTCCGTCTGCCGAACGGTTGCGGCGGACCACTAACGACGCCATCAGTTGCGCCAGTTCGCCGGGCGTCAGTTGCTGGGCCGAATCGCTCAACGCCGCAGACGGGTTGTGGTGCACCTCGATGAACAGACCGTCGAAATGCAACTCCATCGCCTGCTGGGCCAGCGGCGCCACCCGTTCGCTGCGGCCGCCGATATGGCTCGGGTCGCAAAAGAGCGTCAGGCGGGGAAACCGGCGTTTGAGTTCGATGGGCAGATGCCACAGCGGCGCGTTGCGGTAGCGTTTGTCGCCATAGGCGCAGAAACCGCGGTGGATGGCCCCCAATTGTTTGATTCCCACGCCGTAAAGACGTTCCAACGCCCCGATCCAGAGTTCGAGGTCGGGGTTCACGGGGTTCTTCACCAGCACGGGAATCTCCACCCCGCGCAACGCCTCGGCCAACTCCTGCACGGCAAAAGGACTCGTCGCCGTGCGCGCCCCGATCCACAGCAGATCGATGCCCGCGCGCAACGCCTCCTCCACATGATGGGGCATCGCCACCTCGGTCGCCACCCGCATACCCGTACGTCGTTTCACCTCCGCGAGCCACTCCAAAGCCTTCGGGCCGATCCCTTCGAATCCGCCCGGTTTGGTGCGCGGTTTCCAGACGCCGGCACGAAAGACGCTGACCCCCTGTGCCGCCAGGGCCTCGGCCGTCGCGAGCATCTGTTCGCGGCTCTCGGCGCTGCACGGACCGGCGACAAGCATGGGATATCGGTTGCCGAAGGCGCTTATATTGAGTTCGTTGAGTTCCATACGCAAGGAATTGTCCGCACAAAATTAGCATTTTTTCACCCATCGTCCAAAATAATTCTTAAATTTGTCCCTCAAAGCCTTTCCATTACACCGGATGCGGTGGCCCGGCTGGTTTGTACCCTGCCGGAGCGCGGGAAGGCATACGGATATAAACCCTTAAAAAACAACCGATGAACCGTTACGGAAACCGTTTTCGAATCTCTATTTTCGGCGAATCGCACGGCCCTTGCGTCGGCGTCACGATCGACGGCGTGCCGGCGGGAGTACCCCTTTCGATGGCTGATTTGCAGGCCGATCTTTTGCGACGCGCACCCCGTGCCGAGGGGACGACCGCACGCCGCGAAGAGGACCGTCCCGAGGTGGTCAGCGGTCTTTTCGACGGCCGCACGACGGGTGCGCCGCTGACCGTCCTGTTTCGCAACGGGGACACGCGGTCTGACGATTACGCCGCTTTCCGCGATCTGCCGCGGCCCGGGCATGCGGACTATGCGATGACCGTGAAACATCACGGATTCAACGATTTGCGCGGCGGAGGCCATGCGTCTGGACGGCTGACGCTGGGGCTGGTGGTCGCCGGAACGGTGGCCCGCAAACTGTTGGACGGCGTGAAGATCGAGGCGCGGCTGGTCGCTCTCGGCGGTCTTGGAGAGGAGCAGCGCGCGCTGTGGCCCGAGGCTATTGCTGCGGCCCGGGAGGCGGGCGATTCGCTCGGCGGGCTGATCGAATGCCGCTGCACGGGGGTGCCGGCAGGCTGGGGCGAGCCGTTCTTCGGGTCGGTGGAGTCGGAGATCGCGCGGTTGGCCTTCTCGATCCCGGGAGTGCGCGGCGTGGCGTTCGGCGACGGTTTCGCGGCCGCCTCGATGCGCGGATCGGAGCACAACGACCCGATTGTCGATGCGGCGGGGCACACCGCACGCAACGGCGCCGGCGGCGTGAACGGCGGTCTGACCAACGGCAACGAGATCCGTTTCCGTGTGGCCGTGAAACCTGCGTCGAGCATTGCGCGCGAGCAGGAGAGTTTTAATTTCAGGAATGGCCGGATGGAGCGCTTCTCGGTGGGCGGACGTCACGATGCCTGCATCGCCCTGCGCTGTCCCGTTATTGTGGAGGCGGTCGCCGCTATTGCATTGGCGGAATTGTCTTGAGGCGACTGCGCTCGTCGGGGCGGGATAGGACCCCGCCCCTTGCCGCGCGGCGCTCCCCGGTCCATGCGATGTTCTTGCGGGT
>CAZHMX010000053.1:0-12887 GCA_964533725.1 uncultured Alistipes sp.
GGTTCGCCCGTCCGGCTGGGCCCGACCACGGGCCCAAGGAGGACAGTCGTATCAAACCCGACGAGTCAAGCCTATTCAGCGATCACCTCGCCCACATAGTCGTAGACCAACTCGAAGTCGTCGATCCACATTTCGCTGGAGGTGCTGCCGGTGAAGTAGTCGCCCCAACGCGACGAGGCGCAGACGATCAAGAGGTTGGTCGGCACGATATCGGTGGCTTTGTAACGCAGCGGAATCGTCACCTCGCGCCACTCGGGGATATCGTCCTCCATCATCAGCTCGCCGTAACCCACGACATCCTTGCCGTTGGATTTGAAGAGGGTCGAGATGTCGCGCGTGGCGATGCAGACGGGCGAATCGTCCGTGCCGAGCATCTGACCGCCGTATTTGGGAACGACCGACGGCACCATGCCGTACTCCTCCTTGGTCCAGGTGCCGACGGCGATATAGATGCTGCCGTTGTCGCGGCTCTGGCCCTCGACGATCCCTGCGGGGGTGTTCTTGCCCGCATGGTCGATCACGCCGCCGCGGAACTTGACCCACAGACGCAGGGCCGTGGGACGTGCCGTGAACGAGCGGCCGAAGGTCAGCAGACCGTTCGTGCCGTCGTTGGCATGATAGGTACCCAGGAAGAGGTTGCCGGCAGCGAATTTGCCGATACCCATAACGTTGGCGAATTTCGATTTGAGGTTGGCGCCGTAACGGCCCGGGGAACCCGGACGCGGATCGCAAGCCTGGGTCAGGGTCTCCTTGACCAATGCCGCGCCGACGTTGCCCGAACCCCAGTAGGGGGTGTCGTCCGCCGCATAGGGATAGACGATATCCTTCACCGTGCACCAATCCTCGAAACTGCCGTTCCTGAGCACGGGAGCCGACCCGGTGGTCACCCGGCGGGGAGCGCTCTGCTCCTCGCCGCTGTAGGCGCAGACTTCGTAGGCGGTCTCCGCCTCGGCATCGATGTGGCCCGTGAAACGGCCGCCCGAGACCCTGACATCCCCGACCTCCTGCCATTCGCCGCCCTCCCTGCGGTAGCGGAATCCGAGCTTTTCACCCTCGACCCCGGCGCCGTAGAGCCAGATCACACCCGACCAGGCATCCGCCGCCGTCAGTTCGACATTGACGGCCGTGGGGAGGATATAGATCAGCCAGCGCTCCGTACGGCCGTGGCACGTGACGTCGACCAGGTGCATCGATTCGCTGAAATCCTTCTGCGAAAGCTCCTCGCGCGTAGGCGAATAGGTCGTCAGTCCGTCGGGTCCCAGACGCAACTCGTCGATCGAGATACGGGAGCGGTCGGTCTGCTCGGCGACATAGACGACGATCGTGCGCCGCTCGACGTCGAAGGCGGTGGCGCCGATCTGTCCCGCCACACGGAAACGGCGGTCGATGGTCTGACGGGCGATGATGGCCCACGGGTAATCCTGATAGAGGGAGAGCGTGGTGTGCAGCGGCGAACGCAGGTCGAAGCACCCGGGGAAGGCGACCGACGAAGTGATCCGTTCGGCGGCCTGCTCCAGATCGAGCGACGAGGTGACGTTGTGCGGGACCAGCGAATAGGTCAGCCGGTCGATCTGGACGTTGCAGATATCGGTAGCCTCCTCCAAATCGAGGGTCAGCGTGCGTGCCGAGACGTCCAGGTCGGCCACCGAGAACCCCCGGCCCTCGATCGAGGCGATGTTGACGGAGATTTCGGGTCCGGGGATATCGTTTTCGATGCAGGCGCCGAGAAGCACGGCGGCGGTCGCAACGACGAAGCAAAACAGCTGTTTCATGGTCAGTTTTTCTTTTTGCCCCACAAGTGGACGTTCATACCGATGTTGATGGCGGCCAGGTTGAGTCTGAAACGCATCTTCGAGGCCGAGCGCGAACCGATTTTGTTGCCTTCGGCATCCTTCTGCGTCACGTGCGTGTACTGGAGACCGCCCAGGCCGAACGAGAGCGTGGCGCAGACATTCGGGAAGATGTAGACGGCCGCCCCCGGATTAAACGAGAAACGGGCCTGCATATTTTCGCTGAAGGTGGATTTCAGTGCACCGTCGTTCTCATAGGTAAATTCCGAGTTGCCGGTCGACATCGAGAGCTCCAGCTCGGCGAAGAGTCCGAAGCGCCCCGCCTGGTCCAGACCCGCATAGGTGCGGTGGAAGAAGCCGAACGAGAAGTTGTCGCTGCGGGTGTAGAGGTAGGGAATATCCATCGACACGTCGTTGCTGTCGCCCAGATCGAAACGTCCGCCCGTATCGACCTTGCCGTTGACATGGGTATAGCCGAAGCGCATACCGATGCAGCGGTTGTCGCGGTAGAAGTAGCCGATGCTGGGCCGGACGGTGGCGATCGTACCCGAAGCGTTGATGTTGTCGAGGACCACCAGGAAGTCGGCATCTTCGGTCGAGAGGGTGCCGTACGAGGCCGTCAGCCCCAGCATCACCTCGCCCTTGTAGACATAGCGGACCTTGTTGATTTCGCGGTCGATACGCTGGCGCACGGGCAAAAAGCGCTTCGGGCGTTCGGCCCGGCTCTTTTTGGCAGAGCGGGCATTCGGGCCGGTGATTCCGGCCGAAACGGCCATCCCGACGGTGTCGGCCGCTTCGACCATCTCGGCGGATTCTGCCGTTTCTGCTGGTTCTGCGGTCCGGGCAACTGCGGCGGGGCGGGCCTCCGCAGCGGAGAGCGTGTCGGCGATATTGGGCGCAGGAGCCGTCTCCTGGGCAGCAATCCCCGAAGGGAGCAGTGCCAGCAGCGGCAGCAGCGTCGTAAGAAGTATTTGTCGTGTGGTCATACCGGTTCGATTTATAGATAGAAGGCCATACCCAAACCGATCGAGAGCAGATTCACCTTAAAGTTCATCATGCTGTTCGAGCGGCGCCCGACGGAGACCTGGTTGTGGATCTGTTTGACGCTGTTGTAGGAGAGACCCATCACCCCCACATTGACCTCGACGGCCATATTGTTGGTGGCGAAGGCGACGATTCCCGGGGCGATACCCAACGAGAGCGAATAGCCGCTTTCGTAGGTTCCCTTGACAGGCGAATCGTTGGCGAATTTGGCCTGGATGCCACCGCCGGCAAGGGTCATCTCGTTGAAAAGGGCGAAACGTTTGCTCTTGCCCAGGGGGATATACTGACGCCAGACGGCCGCCACCTGGAAACTGCTTCGGAGGGCATAGAAATCCCGGACCGAGATATCCGTACCCGTCTCGGCATCGCCGAACTTCAGATCGGCGGCATCGAGTTTGAAGAGCGTGCGCGAATAGATGAAGCGCCCGCCCACAGCCATATTGGGCCGTAGGGCATAGGCCACCATGGGGCTGACGCGGAAGGTGTAACCGACGGACTGGATGCCGTCGATGATCAGGAACCGGTAGGTGTCGTTCGAGTGGGTAGAGTAAGAGGCCGTTCCGCCGAAGATCCACTGACCGCACGGAACGAACTCGGTCGAAACGTCCGTAAGGCCGCGTCGGGCGCGATGTTCTTCGCGGGTAAGCGGTGCGGAGGTGTCCGAGGCGAGGCTATCGGCAACCTCTTGCGCGTGTACGGCTTGTGCCGTGCCTCCAAGGCACAGCACAAGCACGGACAGCAAGACATATCGGAATGCGTACATAGATTTCGGCTTACAGACGGTTTAGTAGACCCATTCGAAGTCGGTGATATAGAGTTCGTTGGAGTCGCAGCCGCACATGAAGTCGCCGTAGTAGTTCGTGGCGCACGAGATCACGAGCGAATACTGCTTCGAGGGTTTGAGCTCCTTGTCGTAGTAGACGATCTCGATATCCTTGCCCACCAGGCCGTCGACCTCGGTCGAGGCGCCGATGCGGTAGATACCGTAACCGACGATCTTCATCGCGTTGCCGGAAGCGTCCGTAGCGGTCGACGGGGCATCGGGCGACCAGACACCCGACGGAGCACCCGTACCCGACGATACGTTGTGCGGCTGGTCCCAGTCGACGATGGCGATGTAGACGATGGCTTCGTCCTGGTCGCCGATCTCCTGCGGATGGACGCCGTCCTTCTTGTGTTTCTGCTGGTTGACCTTGCCGATGGTGGCGTGGTGCTGGATGCGCAGAGCCGTCGGGCGGGCCTTCCACGCATAGGGCTGGCCGAAGCCTACGGTACCGGTCGTGCTGGGACGATAGAACGTACCCGTGAAGAGGTTGCCCGAGGCCAGCATATTGATACCCAGGGCACCGGCCATAACCGACTTCAGCACGGCGCAGCTCTTGCCGTCGTAATAGCCGTGGACGCAGAGTGCCGAGGCGAACGAATTGTTGCCGCTGCCCCAGAACGTTGCGTAGCGGTTCGAGGTCGTGAAGCAGGAGTTCGTGCCGTCGGCCATGTTCCAGTTGACGATCGGCTGCTCGCACGGGGTGGTGAAGGTGGTCTCGGAGATCAGGTCGCCGATCTCGGCCACCACCTCGTAGGTGTGGTTGGCAAAGACGCCCTTCGTCGTGTCGGGCGTGTAGACCGCAATATCCGAACCGTTCCGCGACTCGCTCCAGGCCGACGCGAAGGTCACGGCGTAGCCATCGCCCTCGGCCACGGCCGTAGCGGTCTGCCACTCGCTGTCGCCCGCGCGGCGCATCTTGATGACGGGTGCGGCGCCGTTGGATTTGGCACGCAGTACCACGCGGTTCGACCACAGGTCGTAGTCGGCCTCCGCAACGGGCAGGATACCCTCCTCCATGCGGATCGTGGCCGTCTTCTCGGCCTGTCCGCCGTCCGCATCCTCGACCGTGAAGGTTACGGCCGTGTCGCCGCACGCGAAGTTGAAGAACGGGCGGTTGAGGGTGATGGTGGCGTTGCACTTCGACGCCGAGAAGTCAACCGACACGGCCTCGCCGGCGGTCATCAGGTCGAATTTCCGGCCTGCAGCCTCCACGGCCAGTTTCGAGATCTCGGCCTGGGCGTCCACCTGCACGGTCATCGCCTCGCCGGTGTAGACCTGCGGCTCGAAGAAGAAGTTGCCGTTCGGGCTCGTGATCTCGGGGTCGTTGCTGAAGTTGAACTCATCCGCCCAGTCGACCGAGTTACCGAGCTCGAGGGTGATCACCTCCGTGGAGATGTAACCCGGCATATCGGGCGAGAACTGGAAGCCCAGCGCATATTTCTTACCTGCCTCGACGGCGAAGGTCGCCGTTTTGGTGATCGTTCCCTTGGTCTTGTGCTCGCCCGTAAAGGTCCAGGCCATCTCGCTCACCTCCTCGGGCAGCGTGAAATAGCCGGTTTTGTTCTCCGTATAGCGGAGCGAACCGTTGGCCACTTCGTCGCCCAACGTGACGTCGGCGGCGTAGCTGTTGAAGATCTCGGCGAAGTTGTCGCCGAAGTGCACCTCCACGGCCAGGCTCTGCGGGATGCAGACCACGGTGGCCGTCCGGGAAGCACCGGCCTCGAGCGTGATATCGGCCGACTCGCCCTCATAGTAGCAGTCGTCGAACGATGCGGCGGCGGGTTTCTGGCCGTACTGCACCTTGATGCGGTATTTGCCGGCCACCAGGGCGATCTGCTCGGGGCAGTTGCCCTTGGCGTATTTGCGGACCAGGGCACCCTCCTGGTTGAGGTCGTAAACGGACACCGTGCAATCCTCGATCTCCACCAGATCGCCTGCGGCACGCGTGCCGGTCTCGACGTTCATCGTGATCAGGCCCTGACCCTCGGGAATGTTATCCACGTCCTCCGTGCTGCACGAAGGGGCGAGGAGTGCGGCCAGCACGCCGGCCGCTATGTAGTTCAATACTCTTTTCATTGCTTGTTATTTTACCAGTTGGAGGGTTTTGGTGACCGAATGGTTGTCCGCATCGACAACCGTCAGGCGGAAGTAGAACTTGCCGGTCTCGAAGCCGTCCAGAATGGAGACGAACGGGGTGATCACGAAGTTGGCTTCGGAGAGCTGCTTCAGATCGTCGTTCACGACATCGATCAGATGCAGGTTCCGGGTCAGCGCCGCAACCTGTTCCTCTGCCGTCTTCAGCTCGCCGTCGAACGTAAAGTCCTGCAGGTTGCAGAGGTCGAATACCGTCGGCAGGGGCACTACGGCCAGCACGTCGGCACCCAGTTCGTCGGAGATGATCTCCACCTTGATCGATTCGAAGCGGGGCTGGGCGATCAGCTTGATGTTGATCTGCATATCGCTCGTGAGCGTCACATCCCGGTCGAACTCACCCTCGCTCCACTCGATGAGGGGCTGCGTGTAGGCGGGAGCCTCGCCCACCACGAAGGTCAGCGCCTGGGTGGTCGTGAAGCCCTTCCGGTCGGTGATCGTCAGTGTGAAGACGTAGCGGCCGTTGTAACCGCGGATCTGGTTCATGATGCCGTCGAGGCTGAACGAGATCTCCTGCTGGTCGAGGAGCTTGCTGCCGAACGGAATGCCGTAGGTGGTCAGCGTGCGGCTGCCGGTGACCTTGCACAGATCGGCCACGGTCATCGCCTGGGCATCGGCCGCGAACTCGGGATTGGTGGTCGAAACAGCCAGAGCCATCGAAGCGACCTTGTTGATCGAGCTGACGGTCAGCGTGTTGCCCGACGGATTCGACGAGCCGACCAGAATCTCGGCATTCACGTCGCCGCCCTGCCACTCGATTTTCGGAGCGCTGGCCACATCGTCGGGATCGACCATCGTATCCTCGGCCCAGGCGGAGCTCTGGGAGTCGTTCGGGTCGTCGCCGGCCTGGATCGTCTCGTCCTGCACCAACGTGCTGACCTCGATATCGAAGGTGAGGTTGCCCTGCGTGTCGTGTTTGCCCACGACCTTGATCTTGCGCCAGTGGCCGCCTTTGACGTTGGGGATATTCTTGTTGAGCGTCACGGCGTTGCCCTCTTTGGGGGTAGCCTTGAAGTGGAACTGCAACAGATTGTCGGTGTTCACGGCGCGGAAATAGATCGGACGCGTCGGACCGTCGAACTCCAGACCGCTCTTCTGACCAGCCGAGATACCCTCCGTATCCCAACCCGAGGCATCTTTGTAGGTGAATCGGGCATCGCCCAGGTTTACCCAGGCCTCCTCGATGTCGAGGATCGATTCGCCGGCCTGGTTCTTGCGCAGGCTCTCCTCGATCTCGACCGTCACCTTGATGTTGATCAGCGTGCAGGTCACCTGCACCCCTTCGGCCACCTGGCCCTTGACGATGCGCAACGGCTTGTCGACCGGCGTGGTACCCATATAGGAGGGATTGCCCTGAATGAGTGCGGGGGTGCGGTCGTCGCGCAGGTTCGACCAGGCCTTGACCGTGTAGGCGCCCACGGGCAGAGCCATACCCTTGCCGTTGGCCGTCTTCTCGTCGTTGATACGCGCCTTCAGATCCTTGAACAGACCGGCATAGGCAGCCGCACCGCCGTCGACGGGAAGGATCTCGACATAGTAATCGTCGGTTTTGCCGGCTTCGTCGCCGGCCGTAAAGTTGGGATTCGCGGCGCGGGTCGACGACTCGTGTCTGTCGGCACTCTGGTCGGCATCCACGACAACATTCAGGTCGAGGTTGCCCAGGGCCAGATAACCGGTCATCTCGTCGGTCTGCTCGCCGCCTTTTTTGTAGTTCGGCTCCTCCTTGACGCAGCCCGCGGCGAGAACCGCCACGAGGGTCAGCAAACCGAACACGTTCGATAACTTTTTCATATGGTGATCTTTCTTTTATTAATTCAACACTCGGGAGGGGTTTCAGAGTTCCGAATCGTCATTCAGCTCCACGGAACCCAGGTCAACAGTCTCGGCATAGTCGCCCAAGGTCATCGTGACGCAGAGCGAGCCGGCATTGACGTTAAATTCGAAGGTGTGCATCACCCCCGGCTTGGCGGCGACGGCTTTGTCGGCGGGCAATTCGACCGCAACCGTCTTGCCGGCGGCCACCCCGTCCTGCGAGGGACGCACGGCCGTACCTTTGACCGTCACCGTCTTGCCCGCAGGCAGGAAGATCGGCTCGGTACCGTAACCGGCCTCGGTCACCGCACCGTCGACATAAATCTTCAGGTCGATCGACGAGAAATATTTCCTGAAGGCATTGGTCACCGCAACGCGGGCCAGCGCATTCTGCACCGTCAGCGTAACCTGTGCCTGCGCCGTCTGACCCTCGACGACCGCCAGATCGGTATCGTTCGTGCCGGCCATCACGGCCTCGCCTCTGTAATAGGGTTTGTTGAAACCCTGCGCCTGCGCGTCGCCGTAGGTGAAGAGCGCGTGATAGGTGCCCGGATCGAGCGACGGTTTGGCGTAGCTGCTGAAGGGGTTGAAGGTTTTGCTGTAGGTCACGGCCTCGCCCTCGACGCGCTTGCCGTCGCCGTCGAACGAGATTTTATGGGCGTTGCCGGTAAGCACCAGGGTCAACTCATTGGCCTCGGGTATCCGGAGGTTGCCGACTATCGTCGCAAGGTCGACTTCGGCGCGGGTCTCGACGGCAGTGACCGCCGCAGCGCGAATGCCGAGCTGCCCGACGGTAGCCCTGAAGTCGGGTCCGGGGATCCCCTCCTTGTCTGCACAGCCGACCGCCGCAAGGGCTACAGCCGCCAGATAAAAACATCTTTTCATCATTTTCATATCCAATGGTTTTAATTAATTATTCGTTTGCCAGCGAGACTTTTATGTTTCTGATGTAGAGCCAGCTGTTGGCATTGGTATTATTCGCATTGCCGGTGGAATTCACCTCCCAGGTCAAGCGGTGCTGCGGGGTGCAGTCGGCAATCGTATATTCAAACGGAACAAATCCGCTCGTGAACGAACCGTTGGTCGGCAGATTGGGGAACTGTCGCGCCCCGGTCGACAGCCATCCCGTTCCCGTATCGTCTCTGGTGTTGATCTTTTCACTTTGATCCGTGGTGTAACCGTACGCGGCAACCGGATTGACGGCGTTGGCGCCACCCTTCGCCCCCGTATATTCCAGTGTCACCTTCACGTTGGCCGTACTTTTGATTCGGGCCATCGGAGCGGTATCGATCCGGCCGCGATAACGGTGGGCTATCCATACACCGTTCTGGAAACGGCAGTTGATTCGGATTGCCTCCGACTGTACGCCGACATTTACGCCGCTCCACCCCGCCAGCTTCGCGTTGATTTTCTCACCGAGGTTCGAGGCGGAGGTGTTCGTATCGCTCTTCATTCCGTAACTGGGATTGTCGTGGCCGTCCGACCCCGAGAACCCCGTCAGATCGATATCCAGCAGATAAGGTACCGAGATATCGAAGACGGTCTCCGCATTCAGCGTAACATTATAGCCGGAGAGCACCTGGGACATTCCCCAGGCACGCGGCGATTCCAGTTCCACCGTCAGCGTCTTGCCGTTCAGCCCCGCGAGGATCCCCTCGGCCACGTCCGGCATCAGCATGACCGAATAGTCGCGACCGTCGCCCGGCTGCACGCCGTAGACCAGCTCCGCCCCCCCGAGCACCGAGTTGTCGGGCAGCGTGGCACCCGCCAGCGAACCCTCCGACGGGGTGATTTTCACCAGGTTGACCGCCTCGCCCAAGGTGTTGGCCCCCAGGTCGGCGGGCAGACGGAACGTAAGGATCGTATAGCGCACCTTCATCTGCGGCACGCGCAACTCGACGGGCGAAAAGTGGCCCGCCGCCATCACGCGCTCGACCCCGCCCAGACAACTGGTCGAAGTCTCGCCCGTACGGCCCATAATACGCATCGAGATCACCCCCTCGGCCGGAATCGTCGTCGGAGCGATGGTCGCATAGACCACATCGCCGACCCGTTTCGGCTCGGCGAAATTCAACCGGATCACCTCGCTGCCGTCGGTCAGCACCGGCTGGCTCTTGCCCGCCGCATCGACCGTCAGCCGACCCGCGACGGGCGCCGGAAACGACAACTCCATTGCACGCACATCCTCTCCCATCCGGTTCTCGGGGATCGTGATCCGCAGCACGTGGACATGGTGCTGAAACCGAAGATAGACATCGGGGTTGTGTCCCTCCGCAAGCGCCGGAGCATCAAACAGTTGTGCCGTAAGGATATCGGACTTGCCGTCGAATTCGCCCGTCTGCACGGCGGGGATGGTGTAGCTCACGCGCGTACCCTCGACATCGGCCTCCGAGGCGGGCGCGGGCGACACCGCATAATAATTATAGGTCTCCCCCGCCCGGTAGGCCGCCACGTCGATCTCGCCTTTGAAACGGGCGATGGGGAAGGTCATATCGTAATGATAAAGCGCGAAATCGGCCCCTGCGGTGACAGGAGTATCATCAACGCTCCTGCACGACCACAAACGGAAGCGGTCGGCCTCGTCCCAGCCGATCTCCAGATCCCCGTTCGCCAGCTGCCCCTCGACAAAGGTGCGCACATCGACACCGAAACCTCCCGCACAGTCGATCGTTACCGTCGCGCGACGTTCGGTCGGCAGTTCGGTTTGCGGGTCACGGTTACAGGCCGCCGCAATCAGGGCCGCCCAGACAATCACGAAAACACGATATAATTGATTCATGCACATTTACTAATTACACCATTCGCTGCAAAAATAGTCGTAAAGTCCGCCATTTCGAAATTCAATCAACGAACCGCCCGTTTTTCATCACGAACAGGCCGTTTTACCCGATAAGCCCCCGGGCAACATGGACCGAAGCGCCCGCACCGACGAGCGCTTCCGGATCAAGACAGGTTATCCGGGCGTGCGGACAACCTCCCAGCATGGATTACTGAAGTGCCCGCTTGAGATAGGCGTCCAGATCGTTCCGGAGCATGCGATAGAGCGGACAGGCTGTGTAATTCTCGTTGTCGAGCAACACATCGCGGATCGAGCGCTGGGTGTTTTTCAGGTTGCTCATTTCGTTGTTGAAGGCCACCCCGCGCACCTTCGAGGCATGAATGGTCCCGATCGAGAGCTGCCGCAACCGCTGGCAGACGGCCTGCAGCACCACCATCACCACGTTGTCCATCAGCGTGTGGCCGTGCATGAACAGATAGGCGTTGTCGGGTTCCAGCCCTCGCTCGCGAAGCCGTTTGCCGAACCGGTCGATCTCGGCGGCCATCCGTCGGTTTTGCTCGGCCAAACGGCGGCAGCAGACCTCGGCGTTGCGCGCCACCCAATCGAGGGTCGAACGCCCGCCGTCGGCCAGTTCCAGATAACCGATCCGCACCGTATTTCTGAAGCTGTTGAGCGTGAAGATCCCGGGCGACTGCTCGTGGGCCGACATCACATACCACAGCAACACGCGATAGATCCGCCGCGAGTATTCGGCCATAAACCGCTCGAAATCAAAGATCCGCGTATCGTTCTTCGTGGCCTTGACACAGACGTTGTGCAGCGCGGGGGCATAACAGAGATAATTTTCCGTGGCATAGGTGTAGGTATGGAACATAAAGGGCGAGTCGCAGACCATCCGTGACTGTTCGGTCGACCGGCCGAAGAGGTAGTCGAAATCCGAATCGGCGCAGAGCAACAGCCGCTCATTAGACTCGGGCAGCATGTGGAGCAGCACTTTTTTGCCTTTGGGAAGTGTTTCGAGCGTAGGCACCGAGATCTCGAACCGCAGTTTCGGGTTGACGAAGTGGTCGAAGATCCCCCGCCAGAAGGCGACATCCTCATATCCTTCGACAAAAACGCGCACGACCTCCTTGCCATCGTTGTAGGACAAAGCCCCCACGGCGTTAGGATCGGTTTTGGCACCTGCGAACGGATTGATCCACCGCAACGAATCGAGCAACCCCTTTTTCATCATGTGCAAATATAATCAATCTCCCCCGCAAAAACAAATCTTTTTCGGCTTTATTCGGCTTGCGACCTACGTCCGCCTCGGACTCTCACGGATTAACAGCAAAAGAAAAGGGCCTGTCTTACAGGCCCTTGGAGCGGAAAACGAGACTCGAACTCGCGACCCCAACCTTGGCAAGGTTGTGCTCTACCAACTGAGCTATTTCCGCATTACTTCGGCAACTTTCGCCGCCCTTACTTTTTTATAACCACTACGACTCGCCTTTATGCTCATCCCGTGGCCACTTGAACGTGCAGATCTCTCGATTGCGGTGCAAAGGTAGAAAAAATAATTGATTCCGCAAAACTTTTTGTGAAAAAAATAAAATTAGTCCGCTGTCTTGATACGACAGTCCTCCTTGAACCAATGATTTGACCCAGCCGTTCGGGCGCTCCCCGGTCCCGCTCCGACGGGCGCAGCCGTATCCTGAATTACCCAAAAAGAGAGCCCGGCCGATGGTCGGGCTCCCTGTTGAGGTTATGGACAGATTAGAGAATACCCTGCTCTACCATCGACTTGGCTACCTTCATGAAGCCTGCGATGTTGGCGCCCTTCATGTAGTTGATGTAACCGTCCTTCTCCGTACCGTACTCCAGACAGGCGGCGTGGATCGACGACATGATCTGGTGCAACTTGGCATCGACCTCCTCGGCCGTCCAGTTCAGTTTCTGCGAGTTCTGCGTCATCTCCAGACCCGACGTGGCAACACCGCCGGCGTTCACCGCCTTGCCCGGACCATAGGGGATCTTGGCCTCGATGAAGGCCTCGATAGCCTCGGGACGGCAACCCATGTTCGATACCTCGGCAACAATCTTCACGCCGTTGGCAATCAGCGCCTTGGCATCCTCACCGCCCAGCTCGTTCTGCGTGGCGCACGGCATGGCGATATCGACTTTCTGCTCCCAGGGTTTCTTGCCGGCATAGAAGGTCGAACCGGCGAACTTCTCGGCATAGGGCGCAACGACGTCGTTGTTCGAGGCGCGCAGCTCCAGCATGTAGGCGATCTTCTCCTCGTCGAGACCTGCGGGATCGTAGATGTAACCGTCGGGACCCGAGATCGTCACCACCTTGGCGCCCAGCTGGGTAGCCTTCGTGGCGGCACCCCAGGCGACATTGCCGAAGCCCGAGATGGCGATCACCTGACCCTTGATATCCATACCCTGCTCCTCGAGCATCTGGCGCAGGAAGTAAACGGCGCCGAAGCCCGTGGCCTCGGGA
>CAZHMX010000054.1:0-12730 GCA_964533725.1 uncultured Alistipes sp.
GCAGCCTGACTGTAAGCATAGGTGATGTTGTCGATGGTCACCGACTTCGAACCGTGCTCCTTGCGGATCCAGTCGGCATTGGGGAGGTTGATGCCGATAGGGGTTGCCGGGTAGCAGTCGCCGCCGAGCATCGCCACCGTAATCACCTTGGCCGAGACGCCCTTGACCACCTTCTTCTTGTAGCGGGGATCCACGGGCGAGTTATCCTCGAACCACTGGGCATTCTCGGAGATGATCTTCGTACGGCGGCAGGCCTCCTCGTCGAGGAAGTTGACGTTGGCCTCCCACGACGCCTTGCGGCCCAGCGGATCGCCGTAATCCTCGATGAAACCGTTGACGAAATCGACCTTCGAGACGGTGTCGCGCACCCACTGCACGTTGTAGCGGTCGAATTCGCGCAGGTCGCCCGTCGAGTAATAGTTGACGAGCGCGGCAATGGTCGAACGCTGCGGCTCGGCAGCCACCTCTTGGGCCTTGGTCAGCCAATAGACGATGCGCTCGATGGCCGGCGAATAGAGTCCGCCGACCTTCCATACGTGTTCGCGAATCACGCCGTCGGCATCCTTCACCAGACGCGAGTTCAGACCGTAGGAGATCGGTTCGGGATCCTTCGGGTCGGCCATCGCGGCGTAGAACTTCTCGGCCTCGGCCTGCGTCACCCCTTCGTAGTAATTGCTCGACGAGGCGAGCAGCATATCCACGCCGTCCGACTGGTTCAGGCGCGAGGTATAGAGTTCGGGGTTGAAGAGGACGGAGCAGACCAGATCCAGACGCTCGGCGGCGGGCTGTTTCGAGGCATCGAGCGTCGCCACGGCCCCGCGGAACCATTCCTCCGAAAACTCGGGAGTGAACTTGTCGTTCGAATAGTGGTGGTGGATACCGTTGGCGAACCACATCTTCTTGAGATACTTCTCCATCGCCTTCCACTCGGCCGACGAGCGGTCGCCCGTATAGTTCTCGTACAGCGACTCCAGCGTGCGGCGGATCACCAGATTGTACTTGAAGTTCTGGTCGAACAGGATGTCGCGGCCGCACTTGGCAGCCTCGCCCAGATAGTAGACCAGCAACTTCTCGTCGAGCGTCAGGCGCTCGAAGCCCGGAACTTCATAACGGATCACCTTGATATCGTCGAAACGGTCGACGATCCAGGGTGCGGACGGCTCCGTCTGCGGAGCCTTTTGGCAGCCGGCCAGCAGCGAGGCGGCGGATACGGTCATCATCATCAGTGTTTTAATTGTTTTCATATCGATGGGGTTTTTCATTTTCAATTCAGGCTCCTTTCCGTGCGGAGTCGCCCCTGTCCGCGGGAACGCGTCCCGCCTGCAGGCCCTCCTCCGGGGGTACCGGCGTCAGCGGTCGACCTTGCGGCAATAGCTGTCGTAGCGCTTCATCACATCGCTGACAAAAGCCGTCGTCTGACGGATGCCGTCGAAACGGCCGCTGCGCACCACTTCGTTATTGTAATATTCGGGGGTGGCCTTCAGCGCCAGGTAGCGCGAGACGACCTCCCACGAATCGGGGTTCTCGCCGTAGGAGCGGGCCAGCCGGCGGGCATCCGCCACGTGACCCACACCGCTGTTGTAACCGGCCAGCACGATGCTCAAACGGTCCGAAGCCGAGGTGCCCGACGAGAAACGCATTGTCTGCGTGATCTCGCTCAACAGCAGGTTGGCCAGCCGCACGTTGGTCTCGGGGTCGAAGATCCGCTCCTGCGGCACGTCGAAGTGGCGGGCCACCGAGGGCATGATCTGCATCAGTCCGCAGGCCCCGCGCCGCGAGACGATGTCGGCCGTAAAACGCGATTCGTGGTAGGCGATGGCGCTCAACAGCCGCCAGTCGGTCCCCTCCTCGGAGCCGACACGGCGGAAGAGTCCGTCGTAGGCCGAGATGGCATGACGGTTCAGCATATCGAGATCGAGGATCTTGTTTCCGCTCCGAAGCGGGAGGAAAACAAGCGGCAACAGCAGCAGTAAGAATCGTTTCACTCCGTTCATAACATCAAATTTTTCGGATTCGTCCACCCCCCCGCTCCGGCGGCGGCAAGGCGGCCGGATCAGTCATAAAATCCCCACGAAATACCCATCTTGAACATGCCCGGGTTGAGCGGGTAACGGGCCACGGCAAAATATTCGCCGTTGCCGAACATCCCCTTGTTCGCGTGCTGGTATTTGAGGAAAATGCGCATGCGCTTCCACTTGCCCGTGAGGAAGATGTCGGCATAGGGATAGTTGCCGACCTCCATTTCACGCTGGTTGTAGAAGGCCGAGATGGCGGGGTTATACCCCGGCGCGTAGTAGCGGGTGTTGAACCGTCCGTCGATGCCCACCTGCATCTGCAAGACGTTCTTCACCACCCAGAACTGGTAATAATAAGAGAGATAGGCCGCAGCCAGCGGAACGGGGACCACCCGCTGGTCGGAACTCCACTGCATCAGCAGCCGGTGGTCCAGATTCAGGCCGCCCAGCCGGAAGTTCTTGCGCACGTAGACCGACGTCAGGCTCACCTCGCCCGACGCCTGCGCGGCTTCGGCCTCCTGGTTGAAGTACAGTTTGTTGGAGATCACCCCCTGGCGGGCCACCACCTCGAAAGCACGGTGCGGGATCCGCAGGGCCGCCTCGAAGGTGGTCTCGGTCTGGTGTCCGAAGTGGTTCGACCACGCGAAGTGGTTGGTAAAGAGGTTTTCCATCCAATAGCCCGCCGACTGCCGGTCGAGTTTCACGCCGCCCTCCACGATGAACGGTTTCTCGCCGGGCCGCAGCTGCAGCCGGATGTGTCCGTTCAGGTTCAGATCGCCGCTGCGATACCCCGAGGGGTAGAACCTGGCATCGGCCGACCAGTCGATATAGCGCCGCAGACGGCCCTCCACGCCGCCATAGACGTACCAGCTCGTCTTACGCTGCCGCTGATAGCGGCCCGAGAGATAGCTGTCCATGCGAAAACCCGTGTAGGAGTGCATATCGAAGCCCACGCCGCCGTCGATCGTTCCCACGACCCCGTTGCGGTCCCACGGCTGGATCTGCACGAAGAGGCGGTTCGACAGCACACGCTCGGCCAGCGAGTCGCGCGAATGTTCGGGATGGATCAGCCAGCGGTCGTAATAGGTGCCCTGTACGGGGACGAATTCGCCCTGCTCGTTGCGGTCGCCGCGCTCGTCGGTGTATTCGTAATAGTTGTCCGTGTAGCACTTGCTCCAGGAGTTGTATTCCAGCGCGTGGCCCACATAGACGGCCGGCAGCCCCGCGATCGAAAAGTCGCTCTCGGTCACGGGAGCCAGCGGAATGCCGTAGGCCTGTTTGATGAAGAAGGCGTTGTTGCGGTAGATGTTCTCGGCCGCCGCGCCGGCCAGGCGCATCGGCACGCCCGAGGGCATCTCGAAGGTGGTGTCGGCGATGGCCCACTTGCCCACCACGCCGCCGTTCTCCTGCTGCTCGATGTGGTTGTTGACAAAGGCGGCATGGACCGAATAGCGTTTGCCCGTGTGGTTGAAGCCGACGCTCAGGTTGTGGTTCTTGGTGCGCTGACGTTCGTAGAGGCCGCGGGTGCCGCGGGCGCGGTAGTTGACGTTGAAACCCGTCGTGGGCGAGGCGTTCTGCGCCAGCGTCAGCTCGAAATGCTCCTCGCGGTAACGCTTCTGGCCCGCCTCTAAATAGGTCATGTTGATATAGGGCTTCTTGACGTTGTAGAAGGGGGCGTTCTGCATATCGTAGGTGTAGCCGCGGTAGCCCTGGGCGAAGGAGAAGTCGTAGTCGGTCGGACGCTCGAAGGCGTCGATGGGGATCGAAGCCTGACCCAAACCGCCGATCGAGGCGTCGCCCACCCCCTTGCGGTAGACCGGATAGTCGATGCGCCAGTCCGTCAGCGTCGTGTCGAGGGGCTGTATATCGACCCGGTTCACGCCGCGGCGCAGGGTCCACAGGAAGTTCGGCAGGGCGCGGATCGAATCGCTGAAATAGTAGGACTCCAGCGGTTTGCGGATCTTCTTCTCCTTTTTGGTCGTATCGGCGGGGATCTTGCCCTCCTCGCCGCCCGTACCTTCGGGGTTGTCGTAGGGGTTCGAGCCGTAGAGGGCCGAGGGATCTTCGCCGCGCTGCTGGGCACGCATCATCGCCCGGGCGTCGACCTGTGCCAGGACCGCCCGCGGAGCCGCTGTCGCCGCCAACAGCAAAAGGATCGCCCACAACCGTTTCACGCCTCGCCTCCCGTTTGGGTTCCCGTACCGTTTTCCGCTTCGGCCACGCCCTTCGGCCACGCCTCGTCCGCCTCGATCGGACGGCAGTGCAGCACCGCCACGAACCTTACGGCCGAGATCGCCACATAGAGCAGGATGATCGCCGCCACGGCCCGCAGCCCCAGCGCCACGATCAGCGCCAGCGACACAGCGATAAAGCAGTAGCGCAACTCGTTTCCCCGCCAGCCGAAGCCGTGGAATTTCAGCGCGAACATCCGTATCGGGCTGACCATCAGCGCCGCAACGGCCACCGCCAGGAGCGTCAGCCCCCCATTGGGCAGCCCCTCGAAGCCCGTCACGAGCGAAGCGATCAGCAACGCCCCCGCCGGCACGGGCAGTCCGCGGAATTCGCTGTGCTGCGACTTGTCGACATTGAACCGCGCCAGCCGCAGCGCCGCAAAGAGCACCACCGCAAAGAGCAGCGCCCCGCCCGCGGCATTGAGCCATCCGCCGACCCCGATATCGTACCGCGCCAGCAGCATCACCGTCGGCGCCAGTCCGAACGAGACCAGGTCGGCTAACGAATCCAGCTCGGCCCCCGTCTCGGAGTAGCTGTGGAGCAGCCGGGCGCAGAATCCGTCCAGAAAGTCGAAGACCGCCGCCAGGACGATCAGCAAAAAGGCCTCGTCGAGCCTGCCGTGCGAAGCGGCCAGCACAGCCACCGATCCGCAGAGCAGATTGCCCAGCGTCACGAAATTGGGAAAAGTATAGAGTCTGATCTTCATTTTCTCACAAAAAACACATTATACGGCCACAAAGTTACAAAAATTTTTTATCTTTGTCACAACAAGCGGTTAACACATACAATATAGATATGGAAAATCACAATTATTGTGTCATCATGGCCGGCGGTATCGGCTCGCGTTTCTGGCCCCTGAGCCGTCAGAACAAGCCCAAACAGTTCCTCGACATCCTGGGCACGGGGCGTTCGTTCCTGCGCCACACCTACGACCGTTTCCTGCCGCTGGTGCCGTCGGAGAACTTCATAGTGGTCACCAACCGCCGCTACCGCGAACTGGTCATGGAGCATCTGCCCGACATCGACGAGCGGCAGATCCTCTGCGAACCCATCGGCCGCAACACCGCCCCCTGCATCGCCTACGCCGCCTATTCGCTGCTCGCGCGCGATCCCGAGGCCCGGATGATCGTCACCCCCTCCGACCACCTGATCCTCGACGAGGGCGCCTTCCGGCCCGTCATCCGCGAGTGTCTGGACTTCATCGACAAAAACAATGCCCTGATGACCGTAGGCATCCAGCCCACACGCGCCGAGACCGGCTACGGATACATCCAGAAATCGGACGCCTCCCCCATCACCCGCGTGAAATGTTTCACCGAGAAACCCAACCAGGAGCTGGCGCAGACCTTCGTGCAGTGCGGCGAATTCTTCTGGAACTCGGGCATCTTCATCTGGAAGGCCAGGGATATCGCCGCCGCGCTGGAAAAGCACCTGCCCGAGCTGGCCACCCTCTTTGCCGGCGCCACCCCGATGTACGGAACCCCCTTCGAGCAGGCCGCCATCACGGAGGTCTTCTCGCAGTGCCGTCCGATCTCGATCGACTACGGCGTGATGGAACATGCCGACAACGCCTACGTGCGCTGCGGCGACTTCGGCTGGAGCGACGTAGGCACCTGGGGCTCCTATTACCAGCTGGCACGCAAGGACCGTTACGCCAACGCCCGTCCCGCCGCGGGCTGCTACACCTACGACACGCGCAACTCGATCGTCTCGCTGCCCGAAGGCAAGATCGCCGTGATCAACGGCCTGAAGGACTATATCGTGGTCGACACCGACGACGTGCTGATGATCTGCCCCCGCAGCGAGGAACAGTCGATCAAAAAGTATATCGACGAGGTGAAGTTCAACAAAGGCGACAAACACATTTGAGAACGGCTGAAAAACAGATCACTAAAAACTTTTCCGACCGAAAATGATACGACCCGACGCCGTGGAGCGTCTTTATGAGATTTTCGAACATCATCCCGACGTCCAGACCGACACCCGCCGGATTGGGTCGGGATCGGTTTTCTTCGCCCTGCGGGGCGAACGTTTCGACGGCAACCGTTTCGCCGCCGCAGCCCTCGGGGCGGGAGCCGTCGCCGCAGTGGTCGACGATCCCGCGGCAGCCGTCGACGACCGTTATGTCCTGGTGGACAACGTTCTGGAGGCCTTGCAGGCCCTGGCCCGACACCACCGCCGCCGGTTGGGGATTCCCCTGATCGCCATCGCGGGCAGCAACGGCAAAACCACCACCAAAGAGCTGGTCGGCCGCGTGCTGGCCCGCCGTTACCGCACCGCCATCACGCAGGGCAACCTCAACAACCACATCGGCGTGCCGCTGACCCTCCTGCGCATGGACGCCCGGGTGGAGTTGGGCATCGTCGAGATGGGGGCCAGCGCCTGCGGCGAGATCGCGCTGCTCTGTTCGGTCGCCGAGCCCGATTACGGCCTGCTGACCAACGTCGGCCGCGCCCATCTGGAGGGCTTCGGCGGCGTGGAGGGGGTGCGCCGCGGCAAAGGCGAGCTGTTCGACTATCTGGCCGCCCACGGGGGGCTGGCCTTCGTGCCCGACGAGGATGCGACCCTGGTGTCGATGGCCGACGAACGGCCCGCGCTGCGGACGGAGCGTTTCTCGGTGCGGGCGGCCGACGGCCTGGGGCACCATCTGGAGGGCGAATACAACCGCCGCAACATGGCCTCGGCCGTGGCGGTAGGACGCCGTTTCGGCGTGCCGGAGGAGGAGATCGCCGCCGCCATCGCCTCGTTCGTCCCCGACAACAACCGCTCGCAACGGGTATGCACCGGGCGCAACACGCTGATTGTCGACTGTTACAACGCCAACCCGTCGAGCATGCAGGCCTCGGTCGAGAATTTCCTGCACGATGCCACCCTCGGCACCGCGCCGCGCGTGGCGATCCTCGGCGATATGCTGGAGCTGGGCGCGTGGTCGCAGGCCGAACACACGACGACGATCCGCCAGGTGCTGGCGGACAGCGGGGTACGGTTGCTGCTGGTGGGCGGGGAGTTCACCCGGGCCCTCCGCGCGCTGCGACCCCGGGACCCGGAACAGATCCGCTGTTTCGACGACTGCGAGGCGCTGAACCGCTGGTTGGAGGCCAATCCCCCCGCCGGTTGCAGCATCCTGATCAAAGGCTCGCGCGGGATCGGCCTGGAGCGATGCCTCGAAAAGCTCTAAATTTCGCCTGAAGAGTCCCGATTGGGCTTTTCGGCGCCGGAGGCCGTTGTCTGTGCGGATATTATCCCTATATTTGCATCGACAAGTTCATTGAAACGGCAACGGCCCGATTCCCCCGGGGCAACCGGTTTTCCGGCGGGCGGCGGCTCATCCCCGAGGCGCGCACACCCCGGATGGAAGGCAGCGCGGCGGCTCAACGGCGGGAAAGAGAAAAATCGGGCGGCAAGATGAAAAAAACAGACGGTTCGCATACTTTGGCATACGAATTGCCCGTTATACAAGTAGCTGCGGCAACGCAGTGAGGTTTCTTCATTTATTTAAGTTTGGGTTAGTAGTTTGAGGAGGGGCAACCCTCCGAGGCGGCAGGCAATCGGGAGATTCCCTGCCGTTTTTTATTGCGCCGCATTCGCTTTCTGTTCCGTGTCCGCCGCATTTGTCGTTTTCGCCCGGGCCTCGGCCTCCAGCTGCGCGCGGGATTTGGACCGGGTCACGATCCAGACGCCCGCAAAGATACAGGCGGCCGCCAGGGTCTTCAGCCAGCCGAAGCCGTCCAGCCCCATCAGGACGGTAAAGACCACCGCCACAAGCGGCTGCAGATAGTTGTACATCGACACGAGGGTCGGCCGCAGGTAGCGCTGGCCGACGGGAACGCACAGATAGGAGATGAACGTCGAGCCGACCACCACATAGGCGATCCCGGCATAGATGCGCGGCGGGATGGCCGTATAGTCGGTCGCCGTGAGGGGCTCGAAATAGATGACGACCGAACCGACTGCCGCGAAGAGGAACATCCACTTCATCACCGTCAGGGGCGAATATCTGACGATCGTATTGCGGAAGGCGGTCAGATAGACGGCATAGCTGACGGCGCTGACGATGGCCAGAATGTCGCCCGTCACGCTGCTCGCCCGCGTCGCGCCGTGCCGGCTCGCCAGCACCAGAACCACCGCCCCCGCAGCACCCAGAAAGACCCCGGCGGCCTTCAGCCCCGTGAGCGGTTCGCGCAGGAAAACCGTGGCCAGCACCATCGTAATGACGGGCACGACCGTGGCGATGATCGAGGTGTCGATGGGCGAAGTCATCGACAGCCCCCACAGAAAGAGCATCTGGTTCAGCTGGATGCCGAACACTGAGGCCAGCAGCAGCTTCACGATATCGCGCCGCGAGACCCGTTCGCGCCGCGCGAAGAGCGACGCCGTCCAGAAGAGCAGGCAGGCGCCCGCCATCCGGTAGACGTTCATGGCGAAGGTGTCGACGTGCTGGGACGAGAGCACCTCCTTGGCGATCGGGGCGTTCAGCCCCCAGATCACATTGGCCACCCAGAGTGCGGCGTGGCCCTTGAGTTTGCCGCGGTCCATCCTCCGTCACCGTTCTTCGATCCGGCGGCGCCAGCGCCCGGGGATCTCGATGGATTGCTGACGCTCGAAGTCGAAGGCCACCATCACCGAACGGCTCTCGGTGCAGAGGCGCTCCGTGCCGTCGGCCCCGAGGTGCACCAGCTGCTGGTACATCGTCAGACTCTTGTTGCCCAGCCGCTCGACCCCCGTGCGGACCGCCAACCGGTCGTCGAAACGGATCTGGCCCCGGTAGTCGGTGTGGGTCGAGACGGTGAGCAAACGTTCGCGCCCGACGACGACCTCCTCCTCCATCACGCGGTGGTAGAAATCGGTCTTGCCCAGGTCGAAATACATCTGCTGGGCGACGTTGTTGACGTGCATGAAGGAGTCCACGTCGTTAAACCGCTTCTGAACCTCTATCTCGATGAATTTCATTGCTTAACGAATGATTTTGAACTCGCCGCGCTCGTTGAACAGCATAATCGACGAGGGTTTGCCCGTGGGTTTGCCGCGGAAACGGGGGTCGACCACATAGTCCACGCCGTCGACGATCTCCCGGGCCACATCCTCCAGCCCGACAGCCGCCTCGCCGCCCGAGATATTGGCCGAGGTCGACACCACGGGGCGTCCTAATTTGGCTAACATCCGGCGGCAGAAGTCGTGGTCGGGGATACGCACCCCCAGGGTTCCCTCCTCGGGCACGAGGTTCTCGGCCACACCCGCCGCGCCGGGCAGGATGAGCGTCAGCGGCGAGGTCGCCACCTCCAACAGTTCGTAAGCCACCGCGGGGGCCGAATTCACGTGGCGGGCCACCATGTCGGCCGAGCCGCAAAGCACCAGCATCGACTTCTTGTTCTCGCTCTTCTTGAGGGCGTAGATCCGGGCCACGGCCTGGGCATTGCGGGCGTCGCAGCCGATGCCCCAGACGGTATCGGTGGGGTAAAGGATCAGCCCGCCCGCACGCAGCACCTCTACGGCGCGGTCGACTTCGAGGTCGATCGGTTTCGGCTGGGCGGTTTTCGGGGTATTCTGACGGGGTTTCATCGTTGTGCAGGCAGGATTTCGATCCAGTAATCGTCGGGATCATTGATAAAATAGAGGCCCATTTCCCGGTTTTCGAAGGCGATGCAGCCCATGGCGCGGTGGGCCTCGCGCACGGCGTCGTAGTCGCCTTCGACCCGCAGGCAGAGGTGGCTCTCGTTCTCGCCCAGCTCATAGGCCCCGTCGTGGTCGCGCAGCCAGGTCAGCTCCAGCCGGAACGTCCCCGCCCCGTCGCCCAGATAGACCAGGACGAAACGGCCTTCGGGGTCCTCCTTGCGGCCGACCTCCCGCAGGCCGAGCGCCCGGCGGTAGAAGTCGAGGCTGCGCTGCAGGTCGGTGACGTTGATGTTAAAGTGGTCGAAATGACTCTTAATCTCCATAGCTATATGTTTTACGGCCGCGAAGATACGAATAAACGGGGGCAAAATCAAATTTTATTTAAGGATACTCCCGTTCGGCAAAAACAAATAAAATTTGTTTTTGCTCTCACTTATTCGCACTTTGGCTCCGCCGAAGATACTCCCGTTCGGCAAAAACAAATAAAATTTGTTTTTGCTCTCACTTATTCGTATCTTTGCAGATGGGTTCCGGACACAAGACCCGAACCGGACGACAAAACTTTTGAAAGGCGCTTTACCGAAAGAGGCAGGATAAAGCGGCCGGATTGTCGTATGTATGAAATAGAAACCGAAAAACAGACTTTTAACCATGTTATCCCTCTTATACTATCTCTTCCTGGTGGGATTGTGCACCGCGGGAATGATCCTCTCGGCCGCGGCGCTCCTGCTGCTCTTCGCCGTGGACCGGCCCCGGCGCGTCGTGCACGAAATCTCGCGCGGCATGGTGCATATCTTCCTCGGCATCCCGCCCCTGTGGCGGATCAAGGTCGAGGGACTGGAACACGTCGACCGCGCGAAGCGCTATGTCATCGTCCTCAACCACCAGGCCATGACCGATATCCCGACCCTCTACAAGGTGCCGCTGAACTTCCGCTGGGTCTCCAAGCGCGAGGTCTTCCGCATCCCCTTCTTCGGACAGTTCCTGCGCCTTCACGGCGACATCTGCATCGACCGCGGCAACGCCCGAGAGGCGATGGAACAGCTGCTCCGCAAAGGCAAAATGTGGCTCGGCCGCGGAGTCTCGGTGGCGATCTTCCCCGAAGGCACGCGGTCGAAGGACGGCCAGATCCACCGCTTCAAGGCGGGCGCCTTCGAACTGGCCCGCGAGGCAGGGGTCGAACTGCTGCCCGTGGTGCTGGACGGCACGGCGCAGTTAGTGCGCAAGAACCGTCTCTTCAAGTGGCGTCACACGCTCGAGCTGCACGTGCTGCAACCCGTCGCGGCCGAACATATCGCCGCAACCGACACCAAAGAGCTGATGGCCGAAGTCCACGACCGCATGGCCGACCGGCTGGCACAAATCCGTAAAAAACAAGCGTAAAGAATGGCTGAACTGAATATCAATACCCCGACCGCCGCGAACTACGGCGACGACGCCATCGTCACCCTCTCGCCGCGCGACCACATCCGGCTGCGTCCGGGCATGTACGTGGGCGTGGTGGGCGACGGCTCGCAACCCGACGAAGCACTCTATGTCCTCATCAAGGAGGTGGTCGACAACTCGGTCGACGAATTCATCATGGGCGCGGGCAAGACGATCGAGATCACCGTCGAGGAGGGAGTGGTCTCCGTCCGCGACTACGGCCGCGGCATCCCCCTCAAGAGTCTCTCGGCCGCCGTGAGCGAGATGAACACCGGCGCCAAATACAGCGGCGACGCCTTCCAGAAGACCGTCGGACTGAACGGCGTGGGCGTCAAGGCGGTCAACATGCTCTCCAGTTCGTTCACGGCACGCTCGGTGCGCGGCGGCGAGGCCCGCACGGTCACCTTCGTGCAGGGTCTGGAGGAGTCGGACCGCTGGGAGAGCGGCGTGGCGGAACGCGACGGCACCTTCGTCTCCTACCGCGTGGACGAGGAGATCTTCGGCGCCTACACCTACAACATGGAGTACATCGAGCAGCTGGTCAAAAACTACGCCTACCTCCACCGCGGCCTTACCCTGAAACTCAACGGCCGCAGCTACAGCTCCAAAAACGGATTGCTGGACCTGGTGAACGACAACCTCTCCGAGGAGCCGCTCTATGCGCCGATCCACCTGGTGGGCGAGGATATCGAGGTGGCCATCACCCATGCCTCGGGTTACGGCGAGAGCTACTATTCGTTCGTCAACGGCCAGTACACCTCCTTAGGCGGCACCCACCAGACGGCCCTGCGCCAGTCGATCGCCAAGACGCTGAAGGATTTCTACCACAAGGATTACGACCCGTCGGATATCCGCACCTCGATCGTGGCCGCCGTCGCCATCAACGTCCACGAACCCAACTTCGAGAACCAGATGAAGACCCGTTTCGGTTCGAAGGAGGCGGCCCCCGGGGTCTCGATCCTGAGTTTCATCGGCGACTTTTTGTCGAAGAACCTCGACGACTATCTGCACCGCCATCCCGACGTGGCCCAGGCGCTGCAACGCAAGATCACCGACAACGAAAAGGAGCGCAAAGCGATCTCGGGCGTGCAGAAAAAGGCCCGCGAGACGGCCAAAAAGGTCTCGCTGAACAACAAAAAACTGCGCGACTGCAAGATCCACTTCACGGACAAGAACTCCCTGGCCGAGCAGACGATGATCTTCATCACGGAGGGTAATTCGGCCTCGGGTTCGATCACGGCCAGCCGCGACGTGCGCACGCAGGCCGTCTTCTCGCTTCGCGGCAAGCCGCTCAACTGTTTCGGGCTGACCAAACGCGTCGTCTACGAAAACGAAGAGTTCAACCTCCTGCAGGCGGCCCTCAACATCGAGGAGGACATCGAGAACCTGCGCTACAACAAGGTGATCATCGCCACCGATGCCGATGTCGACGGCATGCACATCCG
>CAZHMX010000055.1:0-12410 GCA_964533725.1 uncultured Alistipes sp.
AGGTCAAGATGCAGGGCGCCATCCAGAAGTGGGTCGACCACTCGATTTCGGTGACCGTCAACCTCCCCAACAGCGTCAGCGAAGCCCTCGTGGCCGATGTCTATCGCACGGCCTGGGAGTGCGGCTGCAAGGGTGTGACGGTCTATCGCGACGGTTGCCGTGCCGGTGTGCTGGTCGAGAAGAAGAAGGAGTCGCCCAAGAAGTCGGCCGCCGGTTCGGGCAAGCGTCCCAAGTCGATACCCGCCGATATCGTGCGCTTCAAGAACGGTTCGCAGGACTGGATCGCCTTTGTGGGCCTGCAGAACGGACGCCCGTACGAGATTTTCACGGGTAAAGTCGAGGAGGACGCCATGTACATCCCGCCCAAGATCACCTCGGGCAACATCATCAAGGTGCGCGAGGAGGACGGCACGAAGCGTTACGACTTCCAGTACACCGACCGCTACGGCTACACGAATACCATCGGCGGCATCTCGCGCCTCTTCAACGAGGAGTTCTGGAACTATGCCAAGCTGATCTCGGGCGTGTTGCGCCAGGGGATGCCTATCGAGAACGTGGTTTCGCTCATCGAGTCGCTGCACCTGAACAGCGCCACGATCAACACGTGGAAGAACGGTGTCGAGCGTGCCCTGAAGCGCTATATCGTCGACGGCACGAAGCACAAGGGCCGTTGCCCGAAGTGCGGCGAGGAGACGCTGGCCTATCAGAACGGCTGTCTGACCTGCATGAATTGCGGTTATTCGAAATGCGGTTGATTTTGCCGTTTTGCGCCATATTTCCGGGGGTCTGTTCGCGCGAACAGACCCCCGGTTGTTGAAAATGAATAATTTTTATCGAAAAATGTCGCGAATATCAAAAAAAATTCCGATATTCGCGTTGCAAATCGGTGCAAAACAGAGAAACAAAAAAACAGTTAATATCATGAAGAGATTTTTTGCAGCAATGATGCTGTCGTTGAGTTTCATGGCCGCCTCGGCACAGACCGCTCAAACGACCAATGGCTTGAAGGGCTACGCCACGAACGGCTTCTGGGACAACTGGGAAATCAGTTTCGGCGGCGGTGTCAACTACACCCGCTGGGGCTACGGCAAAAACGGCCACGCCGGCTGGGAGCTGAACGCCTCGCTTACCAAATGGGTGATTCCCGCGGTGGGTCTGCGTATGCAGCTGCAGGGCGGTGAGCACAACTATTGCCTTGAGCCCGGGATCAAGACCGCGCACAGCTATGTCGGCCTGCACGGCGATTTGATGGTGAATGTATCGAACTGGGTACGCTATCGCGAGGATCGCTTCTATTCGTTCGTTCCCTTTGTCGGCTTCGGTCTGCTGACCGCCGAGCCGGGCAACAAAGCTACGTTCAACCAGTTGGGTGCTTACGCGGGTGTTTTGAACAAGTTCCGTGTGGGCAAGAGCATCGACCTGAACCTCGAGGCGAAGGCCTATGCCGTTAAGCGCGAGGCAACGCTCTTCCGCAAGGCGATAAGCATTACGGCCGGTGTGACCTACCGTTTCAACAAACGCGGTTGGGACCGCGTGCCGCAGCCTGTTGACGTTTCGGGTTATACGAAGCAGATCAAGAAGATGAAGCACGATTTGGATAAGGCGCGCAACGATATTGCCGCCGCCGAAGCTGCCGCCGCTGCCGCTGCCAAGGAGGCCGAGGAGGCCAAACGTGCTTTGGCAGCCGTGAAGCCGATCTATGTAGACGGTCAGTCGCTGGTATTTTTTCGTATCGGCCGTTCGAAACTCACCGAGCAGGACAAGCTCCGCCTGGATCAATATGCCACCCAGATCAAGAACGGCGACCCCAACAAGGTTTATGTGATTGAAGGTCATGCCGATAGCGCTACGGGATCGGCTAATTTCAACCAGCGTCTGTCGGAGGCTCGTGCCAAGTCGGTTTGCGACTATCTCGTGTCGAAGGGCATCGACGCCAACCGTCTGCAGATCAAGGCCTGCGGCGACAAAGAGTCGCCCTATGGCAAGCCGGTCAACGACCGTGTGGTGATCGTGAACAAATAGTCGGTTATCATAAAAACGCATCGGGCCATCTGTGACAGGTGGCCCGATGCGTTTTTATAATTGTCTCGATACGACTGCACTCGTCGGGGCGGGATAGGACCCCGCCCCTTGCCGTGCGGCGCTCCCCGGTCCATGTTGTTCTTGCGTGTGCGTGTTCCCGTGGGGGCGTGGCGTTTAACGCCCGCCCCCACGGGAACACACACACGCAAGAACAATACATGGACCGGGGGAGGGGCGGGGCGCGCATTGCCCGGGGTCAAACAAAAAAAGGCCCCTCCGAGGGTATTCCGGGAGGGGCGTTCGTGGCGCAGAGAGGGACTATTTGTTGATCTCGCTCAAACGCTCGAAGAGTTTGTTGAAGGCGTCGGCCATCTCAACGCGCAACGCGGCGTAATGTTTGCGAACCAGCGAGCGGTTGTGCGGCTCGGCGGGGTTGTTGGCCTTGACGTAGTATGCGTTGCGGAGCGCCACAGCCTCCTGCATCAACGCGAAAATCTCCTCCTCTTTCGACGGCTGGAAGCAGATGGCCATGTCGCAGTCGAATACGATCTCCTCCAAACAGTAGTCGATCTCCTTCTTCAGGTTTCTTAAATTTGCCATAATCTTTATCGTTTTTTATGTTATAAAATCACGGTGAGTTCCTCTTCTCCCTCCACGTCGCTGCGAACGGGCGCAAGGGCCGAACGGGCATTGTCGACGATTTCGCGGGGGATCTCGGTGGCGGTGTAGGTCATCGTAACGCCGCTGCCGTATTCCCACTTCATGGTCTTGGCGTTCAGCTCCTTGATGGTGTAGCTGTTGGCCCACTTCGAACCGTCCTGATAGCTGCCCGAAAGGATTTTGTTCTTGATCGAGTAGGTGCCGGCGAGCCTTTTGAACTCGGCGTTTGTGGCGGTCAGCTGATAGAGGATGAAGGTGTTGTCCTCGGCGCAGTCGAGATAGACCTGAATACCGCCGGATTCGATCAACTTGTTGCTGTCGAGCGACCATCCGGTCAGTATCCAGCTGCCGGCAATCGACAGTTCGGGTTCGGCCGGTTTGTTGGGTTTGCCGGGATCGTCGGGGTCATTGCCTCCCTCATCCCCGTCGCTGCCCGACGAGCAGGCGGCCATGGCGGCGAAGCAGAGCATGAAGAGCGAGTATTTCAGAAAATTTTTCATATGCGTATTATAACTGTGCAAATATAACCATTCTCCCGCAGATTTCAAAACGAAAATAACACTATCGTCGGCAGATCTCGCGGTAATCGCAGTAGGTGCAGGCTTTTTCGTTCGGCGTTTGGCGGAAAGGTTCGTCGGGATTGAAAAGTTCGGTGAGCAGCTCCCGCAGATGGCTTTCGAAACGGTCGGCCAGGGCGCTGTAGGGGGCTTCGGCGGGGAGAGCATCGCCGCGATTGACGGGTGTGGGGTCGTAGTCTTCCTGTTGCATCGACCGCACGTAATAGAGTGCGGGACGGGCGTCGAGACCGCGCTTTTTGTGCAGGATCATGCAGTAGAGCAGCGTCTGAAAGATGTTGCCCAGGAGGTGGCAGCGCTCGCCGCCGAAGAGATCCTCCACGCCGTTGTAGTCGAGGTGGGGCGAGCCGGTCTTGTAATCCACGATGCGCAACGAGCCGTCGTCCATGCGGTCGATGCGGTCGGCGATACCGCCGAAGGTGACGGTCCGCCCCTCCGCAAATTCGAAACTGCACTCCACCGGATGCTCCGTGCCTTCGACCTTGAAACCGTCGTGGCGGGCGTCGTAGGGGAGCACTCCGCCGCGGAGGTAGCGGATCACGATGTCGCGCACGAGCAGAATGCTGCCCGAAAAATCTTCCGGCCGGGCCTTCTCGTCGCGCAGACAGACTTCTGCAACCGATTGGTTGACAGCCTCTTCAACGGCTTTGCTGCGGCAGATCGCTTCGAGGGTTTGTGCCGGATGCAGCTGTCCGATCAAGGGGGTGTAGAGGCGCCGGGCTGCATCGTGCAGGATATTGCCGAACATCGGGTTGTCCACTTCGTCGGTCAGTTCGTCCGAACTCCGGAGCCGTGCGACGGAGCTGAAGTAGAACCGCAGCGGGCAGGCGATATAACGCGCGAAGGCGGTGGGGGAGAGGGGGTGAGCGGCCGTGAGAAACCGTTGCAGCTGTTGCAGGACGATACCCTCCTTGGCTATCGCAATGGTTTCGTTTCCGGCGCGGTTGACGTCGACGCCCACCTCCGAACGGTGCAGCTTAAAGCGGCTTTCGTAATCCAGCTGACGGATGTAGCGGCTCGGTTCGCCGGTCGATTTGTCGTCGGTATGCGAGCAGTAGAGCATCCACACGTTTTCGGCGCGCTGGATGAGGCGATAGAAGTAGTAGGCATAGACGCCCTCGTGGTGTCGCGGCGTGGGCAGACCGTAGGCGTCGCGCAGGGCAAAGGGGATAAACGAGGCCGACGAGTCGAGGTTGCCGGGGAAATTGTCGTCGTTCATCGAGAGGATGATGACGTTGCGGAAGTCGAGGTTTCGGGTCTCGAGGATTCCCATAATCTGCACACCCACAAGCGGTTCTCCCTGGTAGGGAATGCGCAGGGTCTGCAAGTGGCGGCGCAGCAGGGAGGTGTAGATCGCCGTTCCCCCGATCTCGGGGCCGCACTCCTCGAGCGCGTGGTGCAGTTTTGCGAGCTCCTCGCCGATCAGCCCCAGGAACTCGATCCGTTGGCGCGAGTCGGTTGCGCCGGCCGAAGCGCAGGCAATGGCCGCGAGCACCTCCGAAAGATATTTCGACAGTTGCTGCCATCCTTCGACGGGACGGAAGATCGTCGCAAGCAGTTCGTCGCCCTGCAACCTCGAAACCTCGACCGAAATGCGGCGGTCGCCCAGGATCGAAGCCTGCAACTCTTTGGTGATCTGCGGGTTGTGCCCTGCAATATAGGGGTGTGCGAGCAGTCCCCTGACGTCGACGTGATAGAATGCCTCTTCGCCGTGGCTGCGACGGCGGTGGTTCTGCAACTCGATAAGGCGCTCGACGAACGTGTAGGCTAAGCTCTGCTTGAGCGGATAACCCATCGTCACGTTCACCGGTCCGATTCCCGGGGGCAGGGCGTGAAGCAGGGGGACGAGCAGATTTTCGTCGGTCAGCACGATGGCGGTGCGTTTGTCGACAACGCGTTGATCCTCTTTTATTTTCTGCAGCAGCCGCGCCACCTCCTTGCATTGCACGGCATTCGATACGGTGGAGATCACCTCCATTTTCTTCTCTCCGCGCATCGCCTCGTGTCCCAGATCGGCGGCGGGCGGAAAGTCGCGCAGGTTTTCGCGCAGGAACAGTCCTGCCTCCTGCACCTCGGAGCCGGTATAGTAATCGTCGTAATCCCAGTAAAAGGCTGCACCACAGGCATTTTGCAGATAACGGAAGAGCCTTTTTTCGCACTCCGACAAGGCGTTGAATCCCGCAATGACGTAGCGGCGCTGCGTTTCGAACTGAAAATCGCCCGCCTCCAGACGGTCGGCCGCGGCGCGGTGAATCATTCCCGTGTAGGCGATGCCCAGCTCGCGCAACCGTTCGCGGAACCGGTTGTAGATGGACGCCAACGTGCGCCAGATCTCCAGAAAACGGCGTTTCTCGACCGACAGTTTTCCGTCGGAAGCCGCGTCGCCGTTGTCGGAGAGGGTTCTCCAGAAGGTCTCGACAATCTTCAGCTGTGCCGGGGTGAGATAGGATATGTCTACCTCCAACTCCTTGATATCCGAGATGTTGCGAAAGAGCATCGAGGCGTCGATGCGGTATTTGTCGATCGAATCGAAGTCCGACAGAAGCATATCGCCCCAAAAATAGAAGCGGTCGAACGGCTCGTTGTGGTATTGGCGGTAGATGCGGTACAGCTCCGTGATCAGGCGCAGGCGGTCGCCCCGTTTCAGTCCCGAAATTTCGCACATCAGATCGTCGACCGTCAGCCATCGGGGTTGCCACAGCGGCCGTGCGGCGTGCCGAGCCAGCGCATCGAGCAGAAAGCGCCGCGCACGCTGCGAGGGCAGGACGAGCGAACACCCCGAGATACCGTCGCCGTAACGCCCGATAAGGTCGGCGGCCAGTCGATCCAAAAATCCTTCCACTTGATTCTTATGTGTTTACAGAAAATCCGGCGGCCGGCCGTGCGCCGCGGCACAAGCTCCGTCGTCGTTCGCTTCCCTTCCGGTGCGGGCCGGTTATTGGATCGGCTCGACTTTGCCGGCACCGAAGGCCAGTTGCGTGGTGCGGACGCGCAGGATGTGCGGCGCGGCC
Source organism: uncultured Alistipes sp. (assembly GCA_964533725.1). Lineage (GTDB taxonomy): Bacteria > Bacteroidota > Bacteroidia > Bacteroidales > Rikenellaceae > Alistipes. Next base: position 6,269 of record CAZHMX010000055.1, read on the forward strand.
TTGTAACGGATGGTGGCCGAGCGGGCTTCGGCTACCAGACGGTCGCTGGCGTGGAGTTCGACGACGGCCGTATTCGAGGCCTTGACATCGGCGGCCAGACACTCCGTATCGGTGGCGATGAGCCGCGAATTGGCCGCCTCGAGGGTCATATAGCGTGCCTGCCCCGAGAGCGTGGCTGAGGATTTGCCCGACATTTTGAGGTCGAGGTCCATCACGTCGAGCTCCAGTTCGGCCTTGGCGCCCGACGAGAGGACGACATCCAGCAGCGACGCGCGGATCGGCTCGTCGAACGTGACATCGGCATGGCTAACGGTCAGTGTCTCTATCGAATGATAGTCGACGGTCACTTCGGTTACGGTCGTGCGTTTGGAATCGTTTTTCTCGCTGATGATCAGACATCCGTTGCGGTCGATGCGGTACTTGAAACCCGTCAGGGCACCTTTGCAGTCGTAACGGATGCGGGGGCCTTTGTCGCTGTCGACGGCTTTGAAGACCACCTTCATCGGGCCGTCGACCGTGACGCTTTTGAAACTCCCGAGCCACTCCTGCTGCGGGTCGGTGCCCCCTTCGGCGGGCGAATTCGGATCGGTCTGGGCGCGGAGCGGGAGGGCGAGCAGGACGACGGCAAGGGTAAGCAAAATGTTTTTCATAGGTATTGCGATTAAAATTTTTTCGAAGGTACGATTTTTTTTTCACATACGGACTTTTTTCGGCGGTTTTTTCGTAATTTTGAACGATGAGAGCGACGATTCTGAATGCCAGCGCCGGTTCGGGCAAGACCTACGAGTTGGCCTATAAATACATACGCGACGTGATCGAGCAGCCGTTGCGCTATCGCCACATCCTGGCCGTGACCTTCACCAACAAGGCCACCGAGGAGATGAAAAGCCGCATTTTGAGTAAGATCCACGAACTGGCCTCGGGCAAGGATCCCCGCTATGAAGCGCGTTTGGCGGTCGATCTGTCGCTTCCGACCCCGGTCGTGCGCCGGCGGGCGCTGGAGGTTCGGGGCTATATCCTGCACGACTACTCGCACTTTACGGTCCTGACCATCGACACCTTTTTTCAGCGGATTCTGCGCGCGTTCATCAAGGAGCTGGGCATCGATCTGAACTACAACGTCGAGATCGAGACGGCCTCGATTCTGGCCAAGAGCGCCGATGCCCTGGTCGAGCAGATCACCTCGGATCCCGAACTGGAACGGTGGATTGCGGCCTTTGTCGACGAACGGATCGCCGACGGCCGCGGCTGGGATATCCGCGAGGGAATCCTGGCCTTGGGCGATGAGCTGTTCAAGGAGAGCAACCGCCGTGCGTTGGAGGATGCACTGCCCAAGAAAGAGCTGGAGAGAGCTGTGAAAGAGCTTGTTGCGCGTTCAAACGCTTCGCGCGAGGCTTTCTGTGAGGTGGCCCGTCGGGCGCTTGGGCTGATGCGTGGGGCGGGGATTGCCGCCACCGATTTCAGCGGCAAGGGGCGCAGTTTCGCCCTCTATTTCGAGCGCGCGGCCGCGGGCGAGTTCCCGGAACCCGCGGCTACGGTCCGCAAGCGGGCCGCGTCGGCCGAAGGCTGGACGACCAAAGAGGCCCCGGCGGCGGCCCGGGATCTGGCGCCCGCGCTGCAACCGCTCCTGCAGGAACTTTGCCGGCGCTACGACACGGATTCGACGCTGTGGAATACGGCGGCGCTGATGCGCGAGAATTTCCGCAGTTTCGCTTTGCTGGCCGATTTGTATGCGCACGTCAAGTTGCTGTGCGAGAACGAAAACACGCTGCTGCTGTCCGAGACCAAGAATATCCTCTCGACCTTCATCGAGAACAACGACGCCCCCTTTATCTACGAAAAGGTCGGCAACCGCTACGACCGTTTGATGATCGACGAGTTCCAGGACACCTCCTCGCGCGAGTGGCACAATTTTCTGCCGCTGCTGCTCAATGCCATGGCGCAGGTGGCCGACGACGAGCGGGCGGTGCTGATCGTGGGCGACATCAAACAGTCGATCTACCGTTGGCGCGGCGGCGACTGGCGTATTCTGCACGAGGGGGCGCGTCGTGCGTTGGGCGCGTCGCAGACCGAGGTGCGCGACCTGACGGAGAACTGGCGCAGCCTGCCTGTGGTGGTCGAATTCAACAACCGGATGATCGAGAGCGTGGTGCAGGCGGCCGACAGCAGACTTTCGGCGGAACTCGACGGGGCTTTGTCCTGCGGAGTCATCACCCGCGACCTGCACGGCGAGTTGCGCGGGATGCTGACCCGGGCCTACACCGCCCACACCCAGACCCCGCGCCGTACGGACGACAACCCGGGCTATGTGACGGTGGAACAGTTCGCCGAGGAGGCGCCCCTGATCGATGCGGTCTGCGGCGTGCTCGACCGCGGATTCCGTCCCAAGGACATCCTGGTGCTGGTGCGCAGTTCGAACGACGGACGACGGGCGGCCGATATGTTGCTCGCCTTCAAGGAGTCGAACCGCGACCCGCGATATGCCTTCGATGTGATGACGCAGGATTCGCTGGTGATCGGCTCGTCGCCCGTCACTGCCTTTGTGACCGCCGCCTTCCGGCTCTCCGTGGACCCCGAGGACTCCATCCGCCGGGCGCTCTACAACCGCTATCTGGGCGACCGGCCCCTCGATGCGCCCCTCCCGGACGAGGAGTTGCAATTTCTGCTCTCGCTGCGGTTGCTGCCGCCCGAGGAGGCCTTCGAAGAGGTGGTCATGCGCTACGATCTGGGCGACGCCGGGCGCCACGGCCACGAAATCGCCTATTTGCAGGCCCTGCACGAACAGATCATCGCCTTCAGCACCAAACGGGTGGCCGACCTGCCGCTCTTCCTGGAGTGGTGGACCGAACGCGGCGCCTCGAAAGCGCTGACGGTCGAACAGGGGGAGCGCACGATAGAGGTGACCACCATCCACAAAGCCAAGGGCCTGGGTCGCGAGGTGGTGATCGTTCCCTATTGTTCGTGGCCCCTCTCGCCCCGCACGTCGGGTGGCGGAACCATCGTCTGGGCCGCGCCGTCGGGCGACGACTCCGCGTTGGGAACCCTGCCGTTGCGCTACCGCAAAGAGATGGCCCGATCGCAATTCTCCGACGAATATTTCCGCGAGGAGGTCTACACCTGGATCGACAACGTCAACCTGCTCTATGTGGCTCTGACACGCGCCAAAGCCGAGCTGCATGTGATGATCCCCGCCGTACGTTCCAATATAGGCGCTTTGGTCCGTGATTCGATCGACATCCAAAACGCACCGCAGGCTCTGTTGCGCGGTTATATAAGGAGAGACGCGGAAAAACCGGGAGAGAAGGATCCGGAAAGACTTCCGGATCTGGAGGGCATCATCGAACCGACCGCCACCGGTTCCCGCTATTGCTTCGGGCAGCCGCTGCCCCCCGGGAAAGCCTCCAAAAAGAGCGTCGGACAGCCTTCCAAGGATGGCTCGCCCGCCTCGGAGGAGCCGGAGATCCGCCACCGCCTGCAACTCGGCTATCCCACCGCGAAGGCACAACTGGAGCTGCGCCTCTCCTACGAACGCTATTTCGAGGATGCCCCTGCCGACCTCTCCCCCCGCAGCCACGGCATACTCCTGCACCGCCTTTTCGAACAGGCCGCGACTCTTGACGAGGTCTATGCCGCGCTGGACCTGCAGCAGGCCGACGGCATAGTCTCCGCCGACGAGGCCGCCGCCCTGCGCGAAGCCGTCGACCGTGCGATGCTCGACCCCGTTATCCGCGAGTGGTTTTCCGCCGACTGGGACGAGGTGCGTGTCGAGAGCGAGATCCTTCCCGCCATCACCGACTCGGCGCCTCTTCCCGCGAAACTCACCCGCCGCCCCGACCGCGTGATGATCCGCGGTCCGCGCGCCGTCGTCGTCGACTACAAATTCGGCGATTTGCAGGCTCCGCGCTATCGTCGCCAAATCGCCCTCTATATGGATCTGTTGCGCCAGATGGGCTATACCGAGGTCGAAGGCTGGCTGTGGTACGTCCTTCTAGGCCGCATCGAGCGGGTAGGGTAGCGTTTCACGTCGTCGAACCCATATTGTTCGGGTTCGCCGCGCGGCTGGGCCAAACCATTGGCCCAAGGAGCGCAGTCGCGCGTCAGCCCCGCTGTCGTTTCCCGCTGTCAAAAATAAAAAAAAGGCCAGAGCATAAACTCTGACCTTTCTTGTCGGGGAGACTGGATTCGAACCAGCGACCTCCAACTCCCGAAGCTGGCGCGCTAACCGGACTGCGCTACACCCCGAACTTTCCAAAACCGGTTTTGTCGAGATACCGAGATTCGAACTCGGGACCCCCTGCTCCCAAAGCAGGTGCGCTAACCGGGCTGCGCTACATCTCGAACTCTGCTCATCGGCCTTAACTTTCGTTCTCTTCCGATTTCGGTGTGCAAAGATAGCTGTTTTTTCGTTCGGAACAAACTTTTTCGACGAAAATTTTTGTTTTTGCCCTAAAAAACGCCGCCAAGGCTGCATGACGACCGCCCCGGCAACCTAAAACAACTCGCCGTCGGGGGCGGTGGGCGTGTAACCGAGATGCGTGTAGGCCAACTGCGTGACCTCGCGGCCGCGGGGCGTCCGTTTCAGGAAACCCTCCTTGATCAGGAACGGCTCGTAAACCTCCTCGATCGTGCCGCCATCCTCGCCCACGGCCGTGGCTATGGTGTTGATTCCGACGGGACCGCCCGAGAATTTCTCGATGATCGTCCGCAGAATCCGGTTGTCCATGCGATCCAGCCCGCGGCTGTCGATGTTCAGCGCGTCGAGGGCATAACGGGTGATTTCCAGATCGATATGTCCTTCACCCTTGACCATGGCGAAGTCGCGCACGCGACGCAGCAGCGCATTGGCGATACGCGGTGTTCCCCGCGAACGGAGGGCCACCTCGAGGGCGGCATCTTCGTCGATCGAGACCTCCAGAATGCGGGCCGAACGCTTGACGATCCCGGCCAGCACGCGGCCGTCGTAATACTCTAAATGACACTGGATGCCGAACCGCGCGCGCAGAGGCGAAGTCAAAAGACCGCTGCGCGTGGTGGCGCCGATGAGCGTGAAGGGGGCCAGTTCGATCTGTATGGAGCGGGCCGAGGGTCCTTTGTCCAGCACGATATCGATCTTGTAGTCCTCCATGGCGGAGTAGAGATACTCCTCGACCACGGGGCTCAGACGGTGGATTTCGTCGATAAAGAGGACGTCGTTTTCTTCGAGCGAGGTCAGGATGCCCGCCAGGTCGCCCGGCTTGTCGAGCACGGGGCCGGACGTGACCTTGAAGCCTACGCCGAGTTCGTTGGCAATGATTGCCGCAAGGGTTGTCTTTCCGAGTCCTGGAGGTCCGTAGAGGAGGGTATGGTCGAGGGCTTCGTGGCGCATACGGGCGGCGGCCACGAAGACTTTCAGGTTCTCGACAATGCGCTCCTGGCCGTTGAAGGAGTCAAATCCCGTAGGGCGCAGGGCCTTCTCGACTATTTTCTCGGAGTCGGAACGAGGCTGCCTGACGGCCTCCGAGCGGATGTCGAGGTCGTCAGGCTCCAAGTCAGGTTCAAAAGTTTCGGGTTTCTGTCGTTTAGGCATTGAGGGCTACACCGTTGTTTTTGTCGGCCTCGTTCTGGAGGCGCTGTGCTTCCCAACCGAGGGCAGATGCGCCGAGCACTGCGGCGTCGGCCTCCTTGAGTTCGGAGGGGAGAATCTTAATGTCGCGCTGGAACTTCAGGCAGTTGGCGCGATAGGCTTCGCGCATCGGCTTGAAGAGCATTTCGCCGGCCTTGGCGAGACCGCCGAAAATGATGAAAGCCTCGGGCGACGAGAAGGTTGCAAAGTCGGCAAGGGCTTCGCCGAGCACTCGACCGGTAAACTCAAAGACGCTCTGGGCAATCGGGTCGCCGGCAACGGCAGCGTCGTAAACATCTTTGGAGGTCAGGTCGCCCGACGGGATATTGCGCAGCAGCGAGGGCACGGAGGGCGAAGCGTCGAGGAACTCAAGGGCTGAGCGCACAACTCCGGTTGCCGAGCAGTAGGTCTCAAGGCAGCCGTTGCGGCCACATCCGCAGGGGCGACCGCCGCGGCGCGAAATCACGTGGCCGAGTTCGCCGGCCAGGCCGTCGGCGCCGTAGATCATCTGACCGTTGGCCACGATGCCTGACCCGACAC
>CAZHMX010000056.1:0-12228 GCA_964533725.1 uncultured Alistipes sp.
AGAAGGGGGCCTGGCATCCCTATCCGATGGGCCAGAACCAGCGCTTCTCGATATCGGCACAGACCAACGGCACCTATTACAAGGCCCTGGCGCTGAGTTTCACCGACCCCTGGCTGGGCGGTCACAAACCCAACTCGTTCACCGTGTCGATGCACCTCTCGGAGCAGAACAACGCCTACTATATCTGGCAAAAAGCTACGCAATACTTCCGCACGACGGGTCTTTCGGTCGGCCTGGGCAAGCGTTTGAGCTGGCCCGACCCCTACTTCACTTTCTATGGCGAGTTGGGTTACACGCGCTACAAACTGAAGAACTGGAATACCTTCGTGATGGACAACGGCTCGGCCAACACGCTGGCGCTGAAGCTTGTATTCGGTCGCAGCACCGTCGACCAGCCCACCTATCCGCGCCGCGGTTCGGACTTCTCGGTGTCGGTCGAGGCGACGCTTCCCTACTCGCTGTGGGACGGCATCGACTACTCGGTAACCGACAAGACGATCCTTCCCGACGCCCGCCGTTACAAGTGGATCGAGTACCACAAATGGCTTCTTAAGGGTCAGTGGTTTACCCCGCTGACGCGCAACAACAACCTCGTGCTGATGGCGCGAGCCGAGATGGGTTATCTGGGCAACTACAACAAGCACAAGGTATCGCCTTTCGAGCGTTTCGAGGTCGGTGGCGACGGTATGTCGGGTTACAACATCTACGGTGTGAACGTGGTGGCGATGCGCGGTTACGACGACGGCGAGCTGGATCCCGTCGGCACGAACTACTCGGTGGCCTACAACAAATATACCGTCGAGTTGCGCTATCCCGTGATCCTGAAATCGTCGTCGCAGATCTACGTGCTGGGCTTTGCCGAGGGCGGTAACGGTTTCGAGTCGTGGAAGAAGTTCTCGCCCTTCAAGATCAAGCGTTCGGCCGGTGTGGGTGTCCGCCTCTACCTGCCGGTGGTCGGCATGCTCGGTATCGACTGGGGTTACGGTTTCGACGCTCCTGCCGGCAAAACCACCAAGAGCGGCAGCCACTTCCACTTCATGATGGGCCAAACCTTCTAAAGAGGGGGGGGGAGAACCGGGCCTTGAGCGCGTTGCGGGTTTGAGGGCTTATGGATGGAATGAGTTTGGGCGAGGCGCGATAGGGGAGCGACGTGAACCGGATCGGGCTGCCAACCTGAAGGAACTCGAAAAAGAGGATAACCGCCACCTCTGAAAAGGGAGAATGGCAACAAATTTGAAAAAGGGTAACATTAATCATAACGAAGAATGACTATGAAACGCCTTCTGATTCTGACCGCCGCGGTGTTGATCGCCTCGTGCGGAGCGGTGCGGGCACAAAACTGCATCGTCGTCGACAGCGAAAAGATCTTCAAATCGATCGGCGCCTACAACCAGGCCGTCACGACGCTCGATGCGCTGGCCGAGTCGTACCAAAAGCAGGTCGACGCACAGTTTGCTTTGGTCGAGCAGGCCTATAACAAATATATGGCGGAGAAGGAGTATCTGTCGCCTTCTGCCCAGCGCACCCGCGAGGAGGCGATCCTGAAACAGGAGCGCGAGGCGACTGAATTGCAGGAGTCGATCTTCGGTCAGGAGGGCGAGCTGATCCAAAAACGCAAGGAGTTGATCCAGCCCATCCAGAAACAGGTCTTCGACGCCATCGACCGCTATGCCAAGGCTAACGGCATCGACGTGGTGATCGATAAAGCCTCGAATCCCACGCTTCTCTACACCTCTACCCGTGCCGACCGTACGCAGGAGGTGATCAAGATGTTGCAATAGAATCGAAATTAACTAACAAACACCAAATTATGAAAAAAACACTCAAACTGACCCTTACGGTCGCACTGATGCTGTGCTCGACGTCGCTCTTTGCACAGAAGCTCGGACGCATCAACCTGGGCGAGATCATTCAGGCTATGCCCGAAACCAAAGAGATGATGAACAAAATGGAGGAGATCCGCAAGGATTGGGCCAACCAGTATGAGGTCATTCAGGTAGAGTACAACCAGAAGCTGAACGACCTGCAGAAGGGCGTTGCGAACCTGACCGACGCGCAGAAACAACTTAAGGAGAGCGAGTTGCGTGATATCGTCAATCGTCTGCAGCAGTTCGAGCAGATGGCTGGCGAGGATATGCAGAAGAAGCAGATGGAACTTCTGGAGCCGATCCAGAAGAAGGCCACCGATGCGTTGAACAAGGTAGCCGCTGCCGGTGGTTATGCCGCCGTGCTTGACTCGGGCGTTATCGCCTATGTCAACGAGGCGCAGGTTCCCGATCTGGCCGACGCCGTAAAGAAAGAGCTGGGCATCCAGTAATCCCCGCTGCCCCTCCCGCAAGCCGCACGCACGGTCCGCACCTGCAAACGGGACCCCGGGACAAGGCAAAGCAATGGCGCAAAAAGACGGCGCAATCTCCGAAAGGAGGTTGCGCCGTTCCGTTGTTCTGTGCCTCGGCTGGCTACTGACGGCTGATGAAGCGGTCGTATTCGGCTTTGAGCGAGTCGATCAGATTCTTGACCGTCGTGATCTTCTCCGCCCGCCAGGCATTCGAGCCGCAGAAGGCGTAACCGTTCTGCAGCCGGCCCTTGAAGGCGTTGTAGAGTGCAAGCATAATGCAATAGGGGCTGTGCGTCACGTCGCAGGTCTTGATACAGTCGAAGGGGCAGTTCTTGGGACGGGTCAATCCCGACTTCACCCGTTCGAGGAAACTGTTGTTGATCGCGCGTCCCGGCATTCCGACGGGACTGTCGATAATCGAGATATCCTCCTGGCGGGCGTCTATATAGCTCTGTTTGAACGCGATGTCGGCATCGCATTCCTCCGTGGTCACAAACCGTGTGCCCATTTGCACGCCCTCGGCGCCCAAAGCCAGCGTGCGGCCGATATCGTCGCCCGTATAAATGCCGCCACCCGCAATGACGGGAATGTGGCAGTCGTGTTCCGCGCCGAAGGCCTCCACTTCGCGGACCACTTCGGGGACAATCTGCTCCAGCGTATAGTGTCGGTCGTCGATCTGGTCGCGTTTGTAGCCCAGATGGCCGCCTGCCTTAGGCCCCTCGACCACGATGGCGTCTGGCTTGTAGCCGTAATCCGACAGCCACTTGTTGCAGAGCAGACGGGCCGCACGGGCCGACGAGACGATCGGTGCCAGCTTGGTGCGTGCGCCTTCGACCAAAAATTGCGGCAGGTTGAGCGGCAGCCCCGCCCCCGAAAAGATAATATCCGCCTTCTCGGCGATCGCCGTGCGGACCATATCGGCAAAATTGGTCATGGCGACCATCACGTTGACACCGATAATCCCCCGGGTAGCTTCACGTGCCTTGCGCAGCTCCTCCCGAAGTCCGAAGATCGAAGCCTCGCGGTAGTCGGTCGAGTGCTGGCGATAGATCACCCCCAGACCGGCCGATGAAATTACGCCGATACCGCCCTCTTTGGCCACTGCCGATGCCAGGCCCGAGAGCGAAATACCGACTCCCATACCTCCCTGTACGATGGGCACGCGCGCCAGCAGATCGCCGATTTTCAATGCTTTCATATGTTCCATATTTTGAGGTCACACCTTGTGACGGCTCAAAGATAGGAAAAAATGGCTGCCGTTGTACCGTAAAGCACAGAAAAACGGAAAAACAGACCAATTCGGAGGCTCCTAACCGATATACTCGTACCCTAAAGCCGCGATTTTGTCGATGATCGCCTGTTGTTCGAACTCGCCCTCGACATGGGCCACACCCTGTTCGAGATCCACCCGTACAGACGTAACTCCCGCAACGGCTGCGAGTCCCTTCTCCACGTTCATCTTGCAGTGGGGACACATCATCCCCTTGATTTTGAATGGTTTGCTCATATTGATTTTGTGTTTGTTGCCGTATTTTTCGATCCGTCCCCGGATCCATGCCCGCACGAGCAGCGCCACCAGGACGATGCTGCACAGGACGTCAAATCCTGCGGTCGTGTCGTGGCATCCGTTGCAGGCGCCTCCGTGCACCGGTACAAACCACGCCGCAGGCAGCAGATAGTCGATCGCCAGTCCGAAGGCCACCGCACCGCCGACGATCGACAGCAGATAGAGCATCGCGCTCCGTCGTCCGAAGGCCCGCGACACCACCATGATCGAGGCGAAGTTCACCGCCGGCCCCGCCATCAGCAGCACAAAGGCTGCTCCCGGTGTCAACCCTTTCAGCATCAGCGACAAGGCGATCGGGATGGAGCCTGTGGCGCAGACATACATCGGTACCGCCACCAACAGAACCACAAAGATATTCAACAGCGGCCACTTGGCCCCCGCGGCGAAGAAATCGTCCGGTACCCAGACCGTAATCAGTGCCGCCACAACCAACCCGATGACCAACCAGCGCCCGACGTGTTCGACCATTTCGAAGAGCCCGTAATGCAGCGCGTCGCCGACCCGTGCCGCGAATCCGTGCCGCCGTTCGTCGCGTGGCGTCTCGTCCGACACCGCTGCCTCATCCTCCGCCGGTGCGAACCGCCCGACCAGCCGTCCGCCCGCCAGTGCGGTCACCAATGCCGCCAGCGGTCGCAACACCGCGAACGGCACTCCCAGTAGCGACCCCGTGGCGGCAATGCTGTCGACCCCGGTCTGCGGCGTGGCGATCAAAAACGACGTTGCCGCCGCCCTCGAGGCCCCCGCTCTGCGCAGGGCCACTGCCGCGGGCAGCACCCCGCACGAACAAAGCGGTAACGGCACGCCGAAAGCCGCCGCCTTGAGGACTGCGCCCCAGCCGCTGCCACCCAGGTGCCGTGCATAGAGTGTCGGCGGAACGAACGCATGCAACACCCCCGCCACTAAAAATCCCAGCAGCAGATAAGGCGACATGGCATTGAGCATAACCATCAGTGCATCAAATAGATCCATCGCGTGATCACTCCACTCCATAGATGCGGTGTTATGGTTTCTTTCAACTTCTTTTGTTTCCCTTTTTTTCTCGCCTGGGGTTCGATCCCGCCGTCAATGGGCCGGCGTAGCCGATCGTTCGCCCCAAAGCGCTCTTCTCATCGGCAAAGATAACGTTTTTCACCCGTGTTTCCGTATCCGTTCCGCCTCGATTTTTGCTGTCGGGCCACCGGTCATCCTCTGCTTTGCCTGCCGGCGATTGTCGGCGGTTGGGTCGGGGTATACGAAAAACGCCTTGCAGTGACTGTAAGGCGCGGGGCGGAAAGAGAGGGATTCGAACCCCCGGAACCTTGCAGTTCAACGGTTTTCAAGACCGCCGCGATCGACCACTCCGCCATCTTTCCGCTACAAAAGTACGTCGGATTTTTTATTCCTCCAAATCAACTGTGGCGATTTTCGCGTTTTGAGGTGTTTTTATTGCGTTTTTGCACGCTCTTTGTCCTCGCCCTTGCGATGAAACGGTTAACTTTGTCAAATTCGTAACTATGGCTAATGCAATGAAAAAATGGTTCCTTGCGGCCGGTATCGTCGCCGCTCTGTGTACGGGGTGCATCAAACGCAGCGATACCATCGCGCAACTCAACGGCGAGTGGGTCATCACGCTTGTCGACGGCACAAAACCCGACAGCAAGATTACCCCCTGGATCGGGTTCGATATCGCTCAAAAACGCCTCTACGGCAATCTGGGGGTCAACCACGTGGTGGGGACGCTCGACACCGAAGTGAAGCCCGGGATGATCGATTTCTCGCAGTTGGGGCTGACGCGGATGATGGGGCCGTCCGAGGAGATGGCGGTAGAGAAACAGGTGACCGAAGCCCTCGGCAAGGTGATCTCCTATCGTGTCACCGACCACGGCAACCGGGTCGATATGTACGACGACCACGGCACCCGGGTCCTTGAGCTTCAGCGCCGTAACGCTGCGGATGACACCGCGGATGCGCCGGGTCGATAGACGCTTCTGCGTTGTGCGCCATGTCCGGCGATCCGGACCATTCGACGAGTCCCTGGCCGGGCGTCAGAAGTCGGCCTGCCAGCGCGATTCGTTGCCGCATTCGTCGATGGCACGGACCACCAGACGGTGGGGTGTGGCGGCGTCGGGTCGCGGACGGTCGAGCGTGACGCGCAGGCGGGCCTGGACGGGCCAGTAATCGACCAGTACACGGCGGCCGTCGACCGTGGCGCTGATCTGGCGCAGGCCCGAGAGGTTGTCCGAGACGGTGAAATCGGCCGATCGGGCCCCTTTCAGTTTGGCGGTGTCGAAACGCGGGCGGATCTTCGGGGCCAGGGTGTCTATGGTGACGAACATCTCGCCGACGGTGCGGGTGGAGGTTCTGACGGCCCCCTCCTCGTAGCGTCCGCCGAGGCTCTGGATCCCTCCTTTGCGGGTGCGGCCGGCAATAAGCACCTTGGATTGCAGGTCGGCGGGGACGAAGCAGCGGATCGAAATATCGGCCGCCAGCTGCATCGGGATGTCGGGGCTGAGGATGCGATAGACGGGCGAGAGAATGGCCCAGGTGGTGTCGCGCGGCGATGCGGTGCGGCACTTCTGTTCGTAAGGGATCGATTCGTAGAATGTTCTGGCGGGGAAGCGCACCGTAAGGCCGTCCTGCCGGTGGATGAAGGCATGGCGGCGGTCGATGATGCGGGCCTCCCCGTCGGGTGTGCCGTGGAAACGTTCCTCGTCGGGTTTGCCCTCCACGTCGAAACGCAATGTCGCACGGTTGCCGCAATCGTCGAAGACCTCGATCGCGACACGGTGGCGCTGGCCTTCGGCGACGGGCAGCAGACCGCGGCGACGGATCACCGGATAGAAACCGGCGGGTGCGCCGTCCAGTTGGGCCAGACGCAACACCTCGTTGCGCGACGCGACCTGCAGGGGGTAGTAGGCGACGGCGTTGCAGAAACGGCTCTGGTCGAACGTAAATCCGTCCATCCGATACTCGAAGTAGGGTTCGTCGTCGCACGAGGCCACCACGCGGTAGAGGCCGAAGGTGTTGCCGACGTCGTTTTTGCGGTCCGTGGCCTCGAGGACGAAATAACCGTGACGGCTGACGGGCAGGGGCGACGTACGGCGGAGCGTGTAGGTGCCGTTCTCGCCGCGCTGCACGTCGAGGGTTTTGCGGGGGCTGTGGAACGGAACGCCGCCGAGCGTGTCGACCTCGATGTAGTGGAGGCGGACGATGGCGGGGGCTACGTTGTCTTTGACGGGAAACCAACGGTTCGACAGGGGGTTGAGGGTACGTTGCGAGGCGGTTTCGCGGACTTCGAAGTGGAGATGCGCGCCGTACGATCCGCCCGTGTTGCCCGACAGGGCGATCTGTTCGCCGCGTTTAACGGTGAACCGGTCGGGTTTGAAGTAGAGCTCCACGCGGTTGTCGTCGGTCAGAAGCCGCTGACGGTCGACATATTCCTGTATATCTTTCCGAAATCTGTTGAGGTGCCCGTAGACGGTCGTATGGCCGTCCGGATGGGTGATGTAGAGCGCGCGGCCGTACCCCCAGGGCGAATAGAGCAGGCGCGAAACATAACCGTCGGCTGCGGCCACGACGGGGATGTTCTCCACGCCGTCGGTCTTGATATCGATCCCCGAATGGAAGTGGTTGGGGCGCATCTCGCCGAAATTCGACGAGTAGTGCTGTGCCTGTGTCCGGACAGGAAAGAGGTAATCGGACTGGGCGCGCGCAGGAAGGGCGAGGGCGGTCGCAAGGGCCGCGAGGATTAAAATCCGGTACATGGTTCGTCGTTGTCGTTGTCGGGGGTCAGCTGCTCGACGGCCTCGGCCACCGTGGCATAATCGTAGCCTGCCGAGAGTCCGTACCGCAGGAGTTTTCCCCGCAGTTTGAATGGAGTGTCGGGTTTCATGCCGCGCAGTTTGCGGGCGAGGAGCGTGCGAAGGCGGTCGGAGGCGTCGGCCGGGTCGATCTGTGCGAGGGCCTCGTCGATCGTCTGCCGGCCGATCTGTTTGCGCTGCAGGGCCGTACGGATTTTGTAGGCACCCCAGCCGTCGATACGGCTCTTTTCGCGCACAAAGGCCGAGGCGTAGCGGCGGTCGTCGATGAAACGGTCCGCAATGAGTCGCTGCAAAACCGCCTCCTGCGCCGTCGTCTCGACCCCCCACGTGCGCATCAGCCGCCGTGCATCGCCGCTCGATTTCTCGGCGCGGGCACACAGCTGCATCAGGTGCGAGAGGGCCTGTTCGGGTGTTTTGGTCCGTTTGGGTTTCGGCTCCATAGAATTCTGGGTTTGTCGTAAATATCTTGAAAGCAACGGGTTTCGGCGTATCCTTCGGCTTGCAGCAGGGCGCACGTTTCGTCGGCCAGCGGGCTGTGTATCTCGAACCAGAGGGCGCCGCCGGGGACCAGAAGCCGGTGTCCTGCGCGGGCTATGGCGCGGTAGAAGCAGAGCGGGTCGCCGTCGGGGACAAAGAGGGCCTCCGCGGGTTCGTAATCGGTGACGTGGCGTTGCATCCCCCCGCGCTCGGAGGCGGGGATATAGGGCGGGTTGGAGACGATCACATCGAACGGCCCCTCGGTCGCGGGCAACCCTGCCAGGGCATCGTCCTGCCGGAATTCGACCGCCAGCCCCAACGTGCGGGCATTCTCGCGGGCCCGCGTCAGCGCTCGGGCCGAGAGGTCGACCGCCACGACTTCGGCATCGGGCAGCGAAGCCTTGAGCGCCAGGGCGATACAGCCGCTGCCCGTCCCCACGTCGAGTATCCGCCGCGCCCCGGGCGATGACGACAGCAAATGCGCCACCAGCTCCTCGGTCTCGGGCCGCGGGATCAAAACCCCTTCGCCCACGCCGATCCCGAGTCCGCAGAATTCGGTCTGTCCCAACACATACTGCACAGGACGGCCCGACACCAATTCGTTGACCATGTGCGCGGGAATTTCGACCTCGGCATCGTCGCGGAGGACCAGTTCGGTCAGGTTGCAATGCCCCGCGTGGCAGACCGTCAGACGGGCGATCTGTGTGGCTTCGCGGCGGTCGTAGCGTGCGCAAAGGCGTTCGGCAAGGGTTCGTACGGCTTCGCGGCGGGTCATCGGCGTAGCTGTTCCAGATCGTCGAAGAAGGTGGGGTAGCTCTTCGAAACGCTCTCGGCCTCCTCAACGGTGACGGGACCTGAGGCGCGCAAAGCCGTGACCGCCAACGACATCACGATGCGGTGGTCGCCGTGTCCGTTGACCGTGGCGGCGTTGACCCGGCCGCCGCGAACGTACATCCGGTCGCCGTCGATCGTCACCTCGATGCCCAGCCGGCCGTACTCCTCGACCAAGGCGGCCGCGCGGTCGGACTCTTTGTAAATCAGCCGGCGGGCACCGTCGATCTCGCTCACCCCTTCGGCTGCGGCGGCTAGGGCCACCAGCGCGGGGAAGAGGTCGGGCGACTGCGTGGCGTCGAAATGAAAGGCGCGCAACTCGCTTTGCGAGGCGGTCACCGAGTCGTGTTCGATCTCCAGCCGTGCGCCGGCGCGTTCCAGGGCGCGGAGCACCGAGCGGTCGGCCTGCAACGAGAGGGCCGACAGATGGCGGATGGTGACCTGCCCCGCAATGGCTCCTGCCACGAGCAGGATGGCGGCGGCGCTCCAGTCGCTTTCGATCGGGAAGACGGCGGGCCGGTAGTGTTGCCCTGCGGGGATGAAAAACTCGGTATAGTCGCCCTCCGTGTGGAGGATCTCGATGCTGAAGCGGCGCGCGGTGTCGATCGTGATATCTATATAAGGTGTGGAAACGGGATTTTCGACCCGTACGGTGGCCTCCTCGCCGCGTGCGGGCAGGGCGAGCAGCAGACCCGTCAGGAATTGCGACGACAACGAGCCGTCGACCGTCACTTCGTTGCCGCGATAGGGGCCGGTGACCGTGACGGGCACGTGGCCGTGGTCGGTTTCGAGGCGGACGCCCAATTGACGGAACGGCCCGTCCATCATCGACGTCGGACGCAGCGGCAGAGTTCCGTGGCCGTCGATGGTGACGGTTTTGTCCCATAGGGCCGCCACGGGGGCAAAGAGTCGCATGGCCAGTCCCGATTCGGCGACATCGAGCCTTTGGCTGCGCGGATTGAAGCCTCCGACGATGCAGATGGTTCCTTCGCTGCGGTCGACGATCTGTGCTCCGAGGGTCTCGATGGTATGCAGGGCTGCCAGCGTGTCGTCGCAGAACTCGATATTGTCCAACCGCGAACGCCCGTCCGCCAGCAGGGCGGCCGCCAATGCGCGCTGGGCGTAACTCTTCGAACAGGGGGGTGTGAGCGCTCCCTCCACCCGTCCGGGATGAATGGTTCTGATCATCGTCGGGAGCTATCGGTTTTCGGGCGTCCGGTTTTCGGTCGCAGGGGCCTCGGATGCCGGTTTTCCGGCCGTTGTAGCTTCGCCGGCGACGGCTGTGTTTCCGGCACTGGCAGGGGTCTCGGAGACATCGGCAGGCGCGGCTGCGGGGTCGGCCTGTTCCGCCTCGTGCCGGTGCTGCGTCATCCGGGGGCTGCGGCGCAACTCGAAATTCTTGCCCAGATACCGTTCGCGGACGATCGGGTCGGCGGCGAGCTCCTCGGGGGTGCCGGTCATCAGCACCTTGCCTTCGTAGAGCAGGTAGGCGCGGTCGGTGATGGCGAGGGTCTCGTCGACGTTGTGGTCGGTGATGATAACGCCGATGTTGCGCTCTTTGAGCGTGGCGACGATGCTCTGAATATCCTCCACGGCGATGGGGTCGACGCCGGCGAAGGGTTCGTCGAGCAGGATGAAGGCGGGGTTGATGGCCACCGCGCGGGCGATCTCCGTGCGGCGACGCTCACCGCCCGAGAGCTGTATGCCGTCGCTTTTGCGCACCTTTTGCAGCCGGAACTCCTCGATCAGCGACTCCACGCGCCGGTTTTGCTCCTCGCGCGGGAGGTCGGTCATCTCCAGGACGGCGCGGATATTCTCCTCGACCGTCAGGCGACGGAACACCGAGGCCTCCTGTGCCAGATAGCCCACCCCCATTTGGGCGCGGCGATAGACGGGCAGGTGGGTCAGTTCGTCCACCTGTCCGGAATCCTGTTCCAGAAAGATTTGCCCCTCGTTGGGCTTGATCAGTCCTACGATCATATAGAACGATGTGGTTTTACCCGCACCGTTAGGGCCTAACAATCCGACGATTTCACCCTGTTTGACCTCGATCGAAACGTGGTTGACGACCGTTCGGCTTTTGTACTTCTTGACGAGTCCGCTCGTGTAAAGACGCATTTTTTGCTGAAATTTTCTACAAAGTTATGTATTTTTCGAAAATAATTTTTATCTTTACGTAAAAATTACGATTATTCTGTACCAAGAACGCGACATAACGATGAAATCGAACGAGGAAACCATACTGCAAAAGAGACTTAAAGAGTACTTCGGCTTTCAAACTTTCAAGGGGAACCAGGAAGCGGTCATCCGGAACGTCCTCTCGGGCAAGGATACCTTTGTCCTGATGCCGACTGGCGGCGGCAAATCGCTCTGCTACCAGTTGCCGGCGCTGATGATGGAGGGTGTGGCCATTGTCATCTCTCCGCTGATTGCCCTGATGAAGAACCAGGTCGACTCGATGCGTACCTTCGCCGCCGAACCGGGAATCGCCCATTTCCTCAACTCGTCGCTCAACAAAAGCGCCGTGCAGCAGGTGCGCCAGGATGTGCTGGACGGCAAGACCAAACTGCTCTATTTCGCTCCCGAATCGCTCACCAAGGAGGACAATGTGGCCTTCCTGCGTCAGATCAAGATCTCGTTCTACGCCATCGACGAAGCGCATTGTATCTCGGAGTGGGGCCACGATTTCCGCCCGGAGTACCGGCGCATCCGTCCGATTATCAACGAAATAGGCCAGGCACCGCTGATCGCCCTGACCGCCACGGCCACCCCCAAGGTGCAGCTCGACATCCAGAAGAACCTGGGAATGACCGACGCGACGGTCTTCCGCTCGTCGTTCAACCGCCCGAACCTCTATTATGAAATCCGCCCCAAAAAGGACGTCGACCGCGAAATCATCCGCTATATCAAGCAGAACGAGGGCCGCAGCGGCATCATTTACTGTTTGAGCCGCAAGAAGGTGGAGGAGCTGGCCGAGCTTTTGGTGGCCAACGGCATACGGGCCAAGGCCTACCACGCCGGTATGGATGCCGCCACGCGGGCCGAGAACCAGGACGACTTCATCATGGAGCGGATCGACGTGATCGTGGCCACGATCGCTTTCGGCATGGGGATCGACAAACCCGACGTGCGCTACGTGATCCACTACGACATCCCCAAATCGCTCGAAGGCTACTACCAGGAGACCGGACGTGCGGGCCGTGACGGCGGCGAGG
>CAZHMX010000057.1:0-12054 GCA_964533725.1 uncultured Alistipes sp.
GCGCGGCAAGGGGCGGGGTCCTATCCCGCCCCGACGAGCGCAGTCGTATCAAGACTTCAGATCGGAAACAGAATAAACACGGCCGTATCCCACAGGGCATGCGAAAGAATAATCGCGCCGAACCGTTCGGGACAGAACCTGTATAACACGCCCCACGCCGCTCCCGCAACCATCGCCGCCAGGGTGAGCATCACGTTGCACGACCCCGCGTGTACCAGCGCATAGACGGCTGTCGTGACCCCGAGGGCCATGTCGCCGCCGTACCGCTCCGTGAGCGTCCGCTGCACATACCCGCGCCAGAAGATCTCTTCCGCAGGCCCGATCAGAAGGAGCATCAACCCCGCGAGCAGCCACGGCGAGAAACCCTCCTTCATCCCGTAGATGGCGTTGACCTCGGGCCGCGCAAAGTCGAACATCCACGCCGAAACTTTGTCTCCTGCCCAAAAGATGCCCCACAGCGCTGCGGCGATTACGATGCCCAGCGGCAGGTCGATCCACCGCACGGGCACCTCGCGCCACCACCGCGGCCGAAAACAGGAGGCCAGCACCGCAAGCGTGACCGCCGAGAGGGTCATCATGGCCCAAAAATTGATTTTCGGTGCCGTCCACGGCGAGAACATCACCGTCCATAGCACCGCAGCCAAAACAACGGTTCCTGCAAGTCTTCTCATCGCTTCATCGCTCTATGCCCAAAAACCCGTGACCAGGAATGCTACGGAAAGTAAAATACTGAATATCAATTGCAGCTTTGCCGTCGCCTCGTCCAATGTGGCGATCGCTGCCTCGCCGTCGTGCTTTAACCGGGCCATCGTGCAGGCGTTTTTCCAGGCCACCGGCAGCGCGGCAAATGCCGCCAGCGCACCCGCCGGCACCGCTTTCAGGGCCACAGCCGCAACCAACAGCGCAAAAGGCGACAGCACCTCCAGCGCATAGGCTATAACCGCCCCGCTCCGTCCCATGGCCATCGCAAACGTGCGGATCCTGGCCCGCGTGTCGGTGCCGGTGTCCCGCGTGTTGTTGGCGTGCAAAATCGCCACGGTGATCAGTCCGATCGGCAACACGAGCCACAGCGTGTCCCGATAAAAGACCCCGCTCACCGCCCACGAGGTGCCGACGACGGGCAACAGTCCGTAAGTCAGCAGAATATCCAGATCCCCCAGCGCATGGAACTTGAGCGTGGGATAAAAGACCGTCAGCAGAAATCCCGCAGCCCCGATCCACAGGACCTCGAGGCCCGACATCCAGACGATCGAGAGTCCCGAAAGCGTGGCCGCCGTCAGCAGTCCCGCCGACAGACGGATGATCTCGTGCGGTTGAAAGAGTCCGCCGGTCAGGACCTTGGATCCGAAGGTGTCGGCCGCATCGACCCCGCGGCGGAAGTCGTGCCAGTCGCTCCAGGTGTTGCCCGCCGCCTGAAAGAGCGCCATGGTGATGAAGGCCTGCAGCCCCAGCCACCAGTTTACGTCGCGCCCCGTGGCGAAAAGATAACAAACGGTGACGAGCACCGGCATGACGGAGGCCGGGAATGACCAGGGTCGCGTGGCGACAATCCAGTCTTTGAGCGAGTGTTTCATGTTGTTTCCATGGGTTTACCGCCACAAAGATACACTTTTTTCTTGAGGTTCCGCCCCTTGTCCCCGATCTCTTGCGATAGATTCCCGTTCTAAATTCTAGGTACTTTTGCGGATTTTTGTAAGGCGGTGAATAACAGTGCGTTATAAATTTAATATTAAGAAAATGCAAAAAATCTAAAAATTTTTATAAAAATATTTGCAAGGTAATAAAAAATGACTTATCTTTGCAATGAAGTTTTTAAGGTTCATAAAGGTTAGTAGTTTTAGGTTGGTAGAGGAACTCGGACGGCTTTTGGTCGTTGCGGATGTGAAATCCCGGACTGAATAGATTGGCGGATGGTGCTCATCCGCGGTCGAATGCCTCCGACGCCCTCGTTTTTACGGCAGGCAGAACCCCTGTTGTAAAAAAGAAAGGGTTGCGGCGAAAGTTGCAGCCCTTTTCTCTGTTTTATTGTGCCGGTTTTTGCTTCTGTTTTGCTTCGGACGGTTTTTCTCTTGCTTTTTTTGTTCTCGCCGGTTCTTGCTTGTGGATGCAACATCCTGTTTTTGAGTCTGTTTGTCTGTTGCGATTTTTTGTTCTTCAGATTTTTTCACAAAAAGTTTTGCGGAATCAATTATTTTTCCTACCTTTGCACCGCAATCGAGAGATCTGCACGTTCAAGTGGCCACGGGATGAGCATAAAGGCGAGTCGTAGTGGTTATAAAAAAGTAAGGGCGGCGAAAGTTGCCGAAGTAATGCGGAAATAGCTCAGTTGGTAGAGCACAACCTTGCCAAGGTTGGGGTCGCGAGTTCGAGTCTCGTTTTCCGCTCTGAAGCAAGGCTTACAGATACATTCTGTGAGCCTTTTTTGTGTGTATAGGTGACAATGCCCTTTTTGTATGGAAAATCTCGCTACCTATGTTTCTGGTTTAAGAGCGGATTTTAACCCACGATTTTATGAACTTTGGGGCATGTCGGTCAAAAAAGTACCTAAAAGTAGGGGCTGTTTTGATCCGTAACGGCGGGAGCCTTAACGAATGCGCACGTACTGTGCCGGCTTTTAACCGGCGGATTTTTGGGCGGGGAATAGAAACACAGCATCCGTAATGCGTTGTGAAACAACCTGTATTATATTGTGAAACAGAGGAATATGGCGTGTTCCGTTTATGAGGCGCACCTTATATTTATATAAAGATTATACGTCGGCAGGTCGCTGCGGCCTCTGGCGTCCTGGCTGCCTCGACCGGCTCTGCCGCCTCTTTCTCGGCATACATTTCGCCTGCGCCTTCGATGTCGATGATTTTGTAATCCGTTGCAAAAGTTTTAAGCGGTTTGTTAAGTTTTTATTAAGCGTTTTGTGGTAATGGACTATCAAATTTACGGCGGTTTTCCGACAAAGACAAATTTTTTTGTCCTGATCGTCCTGCGGTTATGCTTTTTCGGCCCTGGGGCGGGAGATACGAAGCGCGCGGACGAAAAAAAAAGCCCAAAAAAAGTTCGAAAATGTATCACGTATGGAAATTTTTACTATCTTTGTGAAGTAAACACTAAAATTTACGTTTATGAAACACAAATTTACAAACTCCCTTGCAGTCTTGCAGAGTTTCATGCTGGCCGTTGCAATGCTCTTTGTGACGACAGTTTCTGCACAGACGGTGACCGTATCGGGTACTGTAACCGATGCGGCTGGTGTACCCCTGCCGGGTGTATCGGTCTACGTGCCGAATACGACAGCGGGTACGACGACTGACGTTGCCGGTGCTTTCAAGCTGGCCGTTAAGCCGAATTCGGATATCGAGGTTTCTTACATTGGTTATGAGACCCAGACCATCCACATCGGCACCTCCACCCCCCCCCTCAAGATCACGCTGAAAGAGGATTCTGAGGCGATTGAAGAGGTTGTGGTTACCGCCCTTGGCGTTACCCGCGAGAAGAAGACGCTGGGTTATGCCATCCAGGAGGTGAAGGGTGAGGCTCTGTTGGAGTCGCGTGAGACCAACCTCGCCAACGCTTTGACCGGTAAGATCGCCGGTGTGCAGATCACCCGTTCGTCGAACGGTCCCGGTGCATCGTCGAAGATTACCCTCCGCGGTAACAACTCGCTGACCGGTCTGAACCAGCCGCTGATCGTTGTCGACGGTATTCCGATGGATAACTTCACCGGTGCTGCCAACAACGACTTCTGGAATCCTTCGGCCGATATGGGTAACGGTCTGCAGGATATCAACCCCGACGACGTAGAGTCGATGACGGTGCTGAAGGGTGCTTCGGCAGCCGCTCTTTACGGTTCGCGCGCCGGTAACGGTGTCATCCTTATCACCACCAAGAAGGGTCGCGAGAATCCGGGTCTGGGTATCACGATGACCGGTACGGTTACCGCCACCACCACCTTCATGCGTCCCGACGTTCAGACCGAGTGGGGCCAGGGTGACCAGGCTGTTTACGATCCTACGGCCGGTTCGAACTGGGGTCCCAAGATCCAGGGCCAGGAGTACCAGGCATGGGACGGCACGACCCGCAAGATGCGCTACTACGACAACGTAGCCGGCTTCTTCGATACGGGCGTCAACCTCCAGGGTAACGTGACCTTCTCGCAGCGCTACGGCAAGACCGCCGTTTATTCGTCGCTGACCCGCATGAACGATCAGTCCATGATTCCCGACGCCGCTCTGCGTCGTACGAACCTCATGTTGCGCGGTACCTCGACTTTCGGTAAGGACGATCGCTGGTCGTTCGACGCCAAGGTTCAGTACATCCGCACCCGCGCCAACAACCGTCCTATCTCCGGTCGCAACGACTCGAACTACTTCATGACCATGTACAACATGCCGAACACGGTGGATATCACCGAGTTCAAGGATCGCATCGACGAGAACAACGCGATGATCTGGTATAACGAGAGCGGTAACAACCCCTACTGGATGGCTCACTACAACCAGAACATGGACGTTCGTAACCGTTTCCTGATGAACGCCACCATCAAGTACAACTTCACCGACTGGCTGAACCTCGA
This sequence comes from uncultured Alistipes sp., assembly GCA_964533725.1. Classification (GTDB taxonomy): domain Bacteria; phylum Bacteroidota; class Bacteroidia; order Bacteroidales; family Rikenellaceae; genus Alistipes. The sequence continues at coordinate 4,568 of CAZHMX010000057.1, forward strand.
GGCCCGCATGGGTACCGATATGTACTTCACCGAGACCGAGTCGAAGGTTTGGGCAGGTAACAGCCACCTCAACCAGCGCTATGCCGTTGCCGAGAGCCGCTTCTTCGAGAACAACTACTCGTTCCTGTTGACCGCCAAGAAGGACAACATCATGGATACGAAGTGGGGCGGTACGATCACCGTCGGCGGTAACCTCATGGAGCGCGAGAACCGCGGTCTGAACAGCAACGTCAACCCGCTGAACATTCCCGACCTCTTCCAGTTGAACAACGGTACGCAGAAGCCGGGTGTAGGCGAGAGCTACGGCCACCGCAAGATGAACTCGATCTACGGTACCGTAGGCGTGAACTATGGCGGCTGGATCTTCCTCGATGCAACGTGGCGTAACGACTGGACCTCGACGCTGGCCAAGCACCGTCGTTCGTTCTTCTATCCTTCGGTTTCGCTCTCGTGGGTGATCTCCGACATGGTTAAGGAGATGCCGAAGTGGATCTCCTATGCCAAGGTTCGCGCTTCGTTCGCCGAGGTGGGTAACGATATGGATCCCTATCAGCTCTACAATGCTTACAACGTCGGTACCGACCCGCTGGGCAAGCCGACCTCGTGGGCTAACAGCGTCCTCTACAATGCCGACGTACGCAACGAGTTGATCAAGTCGTGGGAGGCCGGTTTCGACGTACGCTTCTTCAACAACCGTTTGGGTGTTGACTTCGCATACTACAAGTCGAACGCTACCAACCAGCTGATCAACCTGCCGATGAACAGCCTGTCGGGTTACGGCTCGAAGAAGATCAACGCCGGTAATATCCAGAATGAGGGTATCGAGGTGATGATCAACGCCCGTCCGGTTGAGACCAAGAACTTCTTGTGGACCTCGACGGTGAACATCTCGCACAACAAGAACAAGATCCTCGAACTGGCCGACGGCGTTGAGCAGTACGGTCTGGGCGGTTATGACAACCTCCAGGTTATTGCCAAGGTAGGCGGTGACTACGGTGAGATCTACGGTACGAAGTTCGCTCGCGTAGAGGACAAAGAGAGCCCCTACTACGGTAAACTGATCCTCGATGCAGCCGGTCTGCCGACCGCAGCCGCAGGTACCCACAAGATCGGTACCCAGCAGGCAAGCTGCAACCTGGGCTGGACCAACTCGCTGACCTGGAAGGGTCTGAACCTCTCGTTCCAGATCGATGCCCGCATCGGTGGCAAGATCTTCTCGGGTACGCAGCAGATGTTGCAGAGCAGCGGTAGCGCATTGTGCACCCTGGAGGGTCGTACGATGGATGCCGACCAGAAGACGTTGCTCGTCGACGGTGTGGTTTCCGACGGTAACGGCGGTTACAAGCCCAACGAGGAGAAGACCAGCTCGCAGCTCTACTGGAAGGCTATCGCCGGCCGAAGCGGTAACCTCGGTATCGGTGAGGCCAACCTCTACGACGCTACCAACGTCCGCATGCGTAACATCTCGCTCTCCTACTCGCTGCCGAAGGCTTGGTTGCAGCAGACCAAGGTCTTCCAGTCGGTTAAGGTCGGCTTCTCGGTTACGAACGTGTTCATGATCTACAGCAATATGCGTGGTCTTGACCCCGAGTCGGTTTATGCAACCTCGACGAACGCTACGGGCTTCGAGTTCGGTAGCTCGCCTACGACGCGTTGCTATGTATTCAACATTGCACTCGGATTCTAAAAATACAGAAACATTATGAAAGCATTCAATAAATTAGTAGCAGTTACCCTTGGGCTTGCTTCGGTGGCAATGGTGGGTTGCTCCGATTTCGAAGAGGTCAACACCAATCCGGCGAGCATCGGCGCTCTCTACACGCAGCCCTATTATCTGCTTGCGCAGGCTATTCAGAATAGCCAGCAGAATCCCGATACGGCCGAGCGTACTTTCGTGATCAACTGGTTGACGATCTCGCGTATCGGTGACACCTATTACGACACCGCAACCGGCGATTACAACGACGGTTACCTCAACACCTGCTTCTCGACGGCCGCCAACGCCGCCAAGAATGCCACTCTGGCAATTACCGTTGCCAACGAGCACCTGGCCTCGGGCAAACGTGGTCAGCGCGACACGGAGTTCATCAAGAACACCATCGCTTATGCCCGTATCTATCGTGTTTACGCCATGTCGGAGTTCGCCGATTCGTTCGGTCCTATGCCTATCGATATGTTCAAGGGCGAGAACCCCACGTTCGTCAGCCTGAAGGACGTATATTACTACTTCATGGACGAGCTGCGCGAGGCCGTAGCCGCCATCGATACGACGGTTGAAGCTACCTCTTCCGAAGCCGAAAGCGACCATGCCTATGGTTGGGATCCCGTGAAGTGGAAGAACTACGGTATCTCGATGTGGATGCGTCTGGCTATGCGTATGTCGGAAGTTGATCCCGCCAAGGCCAAGGACGAGTTCCAGGCTGCTGTTGCTGCCGGTCCCGGTATCAAGACCGCTGATGGTGCCTTCACCATGCCGGAGAACACCGGTTGGGATGATTTCTCGGGCGTTATGTCGCGTACGTGGAACTATCTGTGGGTTAACGCTACCGTTACCAACCTGATGACCAACTACGGTTCGTCGGCCGAGACGGGTCTGAACGCCGCCAAAGGTTACTACACGACGATGGACTACAACCGTTACGCGCCCTATGTAAAGGATGCCTCGACGTATCTGGGTCAGGAGTTCGCCGCTTATTCGAGCCCCAACAGCGACAACCCGACCAAGCAGATGTTCTTCGACGGTCTGCCCTCGAAGATCGACCCGCGTGCGTTCGTTTACTACGTGATTCCCAACGACGGTCCCGACCGCAAGTTGCAGTACCTCTCCTATATGACCCACGACAAGGCATTGTGCGATTATGAGTACATGAACCAGGTCGATGGTTCGGGTAACAAGTCGAATATCGACGCCTCCAAGATCTGCAAGAAATATGCATTCAACGGTCTGCCTATCGGCTGGGGTCTGGACAGCAAGGCTGACAACAACGGTCTCTACTTCGGTTCGTATCAGGCCGATCTCGTAGGCAAGCAGTCGAATCCTCGTTCGTGGGGTTACATCGGCTCGTGGCCGTTGATCGCCAACGAGTTCCGTGGCAAGGGTGACAAGGGTCGTCTCTTCTTCGGTCCGTGGGAGACCTACTTCCTGCTGGCCGAGGCTGCCGAGCTGGGCTGGAATGTCGGCACTTCCGCCAAGGCCGCTTACGAGGCAGGTATCAAAGCCAGCTTCGAATACTACGGTATCGGCGACGCTTACAGCGAGTATATCGCTTCGCAGAGCTACAACCGTGTAGGTACTTCGGTCGCTTTCGATCACACTGCCGAGCCGGCCAACTACACCATCGGCTACAAGGATGGTATGACCAAGGCCGATAAGACCAAGACCTACGAGTATCCCGATGTCAACAAGATCCTCTATCCCGGTAAGAAGTTGAACGACCACCGTACGAAGATCCTGACCCAGAAGTACATCGCCAACGCACCGTGGCTCCCGCTGGAGTGCTGGTCCGACTGGCGCCGTACGGGTCTGCCCTTCTTCGAGCGTCCTTGCGGCGAGAACGGCGAGGGTATCGAGTTCATCGATTTCGACGCTCAGCAGTGGAAGTCGGCTGCCAAGCCCAGCCAGTACGTTCAGCGTATGCGCTACCCCAGCAGCCTGAAGAATGCCGACCCGAAGGAGTACGAGCACGCACTCGAGCTGCTTGGCGATCCTACCAACAGCGGCAAGACCTCGCTGTGGTGGGCAATCGGCGGCAACAAATAGTTGACCCGGTTACTTGATAACCTCTATATCGGGCCTGCGGATTCCGCAGGCCCTTTTTTTGTCTCTTCATGCAACCGGTTGATCCGGCGACCCGCCCATTTTGGCATATTCCTTGCGGATGGTCGCCGTGTTTAATGGAATTAACTCGAAAATACCGATTAAAATTAGATCAACAAAAACCGTCTGTTATGAAAAAATTTAGACTTTTGATCGCGGCGCTGCTCTGCTCGCAAATGGTCTTCGCCCAGAACAACCAGGGCTACACCGATCGCTCCTCGTACGAGCCTACCGTCTACCTCATCTCCGTGCGTGAGGTCGACACGGTCTACAACGTCTGCGCCGCGCAGCAGGCCGTCGCCCGCAACCGCGCCGCGATGGACAACGCCATCCAGGATTTCCAGGAGACCCACCGTTACGGTTTCCAGCAGGTTGAGAAGCCTCAGTTTATCTTCACCACCCGCAACAACCGTTTCTCGCTGGCTCTGGGCGGTTATATCAACCTCCGCGCCGCCTACGAATTCAGCGGCCGGGTGAACAACATCGACTTCGTGCCCTACGATATTCCGATGGTCGACCGCTACACCAACCAGCGCCTGATGATGGATGCCACGACGTCGCGTCTCTACCTGAAAGCCATCGCCAACACCCGTGCTCTGGGTCGTGTCGTAGTCTTTGTCGACACCGACTTCCGCGGCGGCAGCGAGAACAGCTACACGCCCCGTGTGCGTTCGGCCTACGTAAATTTCTGCGGTTTTACCTTCGGTCGCGACGTGACCACCTTCTGCGACCTTCTGGCCGCTCCCAACACGGTCGACTTCCAGGGTCCCAACGCCTATAACTTCCGTTTCAACACGATGATCCGCTGGTCGATCCCCTTCGCCAACGACTACATGCGTTTCGGTATCGCTGCCGAGATGCCCAATGTCTCGGGTACCTACAACGAAAATTTCGCCGCCATTCCGCAGCGTATCCCCGACGTTCCCGCCTATCTGCAGGTGCAGTGGGGGCCCCAGCGCAAGAACCATATCCGCGCGTCGGGTATCTTCCGCGGTATGTATGCCCACAACCTCCAGTCGGGCAAAGATGACCTGTTGTACGGCTGGGGTGTGCAGGCCAGCGGCCACATTACGGTGATCCGCACGCTCGAACTCTTCTTCAACGGCGTCTACGGCGAGGGTATCACCCCCTATATTCAGGATCTGGCCGGTTCGGGTCTCGATTTCACCCCCAACCCCGCCAATCCCGAGAAGTTGCAGACCATGCCGATGTACGGTTGGCAGGCCGCCGCGCAGGTGAACTTCATCCCCGGCCGTTTCTTCCTCTCGGGCGGTTACTCGACCGTCGAGATCCGCAAGCACAACGGTTACTATGCCGCCGACGAGTACAAGCGGGGCCAGTATATCTTCGGTAACCTCTTCTATTACTTCACGCCGCGTTGCAAGATTGCCGCCGAGTACCTCTACGGCACGCGCAAAAACGTCGACGGCCTCAAGAACCACGCCAACCGCGTTAACTTGATGGTACAGTACAGTTTCTAATTCGGTGTATCGTTCCTCGGGCGGTTGCCGTCCTTGACCGGCGGGTGGCGCAGGCGCTTCCGCAGCCGGGACGGGCGGCACCGTCTTTTTTTCTCACCGCTTCCCCTGGTCGCCACGACCCCGCGCTTTCTGCCCCGGTCCGTGGTTTCCGCCGGGCGAACGTTAAAAAAATCTGTGTTATGAAAAACTTTTTCCGCTATCTTCTTCCGATTCTCGTGGCTCTTCTGGTAGGTTGGCTGTCGCGTCAGGTACAGGCCCTCCCGTTGGCGTTCTGGTATCCCGTGCTGCTGAAGCCTGCCGCCACGCCGCCCGACTGGGTCTTCCCCGTGGTGTGGGGCGTGTTGTATGTCCTGATGGGGATCTCGGCCGGTCTGCTGCTCACCTCGCAACGTCAGGGCGCCCGTGCCGCGTTGTGGCTGTGGAGTCTGCAGTTGGTGCTGAACTTCGTGTGGACGCTCTGCTTCTTTTGGTGGCAGAGTCCGGTGGCCGGGTTCGTCGTGCTGCTGTTGCTGCTGGCTGCGGTCGTCCTCTATATCGTCAAAGCGTGGCACTGTCACACCGCCGCCGCAGTCCTGATGTTCCCCTACGTCGCATGGCTCCTCTTCGCCGCCTATCTCAATCTCTGGATCATGGTAAACAATTGATCCTGATACGGTTGTGCTCGTCGGGGCGGGATCGGGACCCCGCCCCTTGCCGCGCGGGCGCTCCCCGGTCCATGTGTTTTCTTGCGGGTGTGTATATGTTTTCTGCCCTGGGACACCCCAGGGCAGAAAACATATACACACCCGCAAGAAAACATATTGTTCGGGTTCGCCCGTCCGGCTGGGCTGGATCACCAGCCCAAGGAGGACAGTCGTATCATGACGGAGCGGCAAGACAACGACCGCGCCTTGACGCTGTTCTTTAGGCGCGCAACATTTTGCCGATCTCGGCCTCGGGATCCTGGGCGCGGAAGACGGCGCTGCCGGCCACGGCCACATCGACACCCGACGCGAATACCTGTCCGATATTGGCGGCCGAAATGCCGCCGTCGATCTCGATCGCCACGTTCAGCCCTTCGCTGTCGATCCGTTCACGCAACCGGCGGACCTTGTCCATCATTTCGGGCATGAACTTTTGCCCGCCGAAACCGGGTTCCACGCTCATGACCAGCACCATGTCGACCTTCGGCAACAGGTCCATCACCGCTTCCACCGGCGTCCCCGGCTTGATCGCCACACCGGCACGCGCTCCCGCGTTGTGAATCAGATCGATGCAGTGTTCGGCCTGCTCGGTGGCCTCGATATGGAAACAGATCCAGTCGCCGCCCTCGCGCGCGAAGCGTTCGACGTAACGTTCCGGCTCGACGATCATTAGATGCACATCCAGCGGTTTTTGTGTCGCGCGTTTGACGGCGGCCATCACGGGAAATCCGAAAGAGATATTGGGTACGAACCGTCCGTCCATGACGTCGATATGAATCCATTCGGCTGGGCTGCGGTCGAGCATTTTAACGTCGCGGTCGAGATGTCCGAAGTCGGCCGACAGAAGCGAAGGCGCAATAATCCGTTGCATAATGTGGTAAAGTTCTTCGACAAAGGTAACAAACAATTTCCGCACCGACAAATTTTCGCACCACAATCCCGGCAAGAAATTTCACAGGCCCATTCCGGCGGAGCGTCCCGGGCTCCTTTTGCCGGCCGGTCGGATGCTCCTGCCGCGGGCCTGGGGTTTGCCGGGATGCGGCCGCACGGCGCGAGAGGCGATAGCCTCATGACAAAAAGAGCACAGCCAAATGACTGTGCTCCTTTTGATTGCGACGGGAGTCGGCTTACTTTACTTCTTCGAACTCGACGTCCTCGGGCTGGGCTTTGCCGGTGTTGCCGGCGTTGTCGGACTGCGGACCGGCGTTCTGGGCGCCGGCGCCGGCATTCTGCTGCTGGGCGTAGATGTCCTGCGAAGCAGCCTGCCATGCGGTGTTCAACTCGGCGATGGCGGCGTCGATAGCGGCCAGATCGGCATTCTTGTGGGCCTCCTTCAGCTTGGCCAAAGCACCCTCGATGGCCGATTTCTTGTCGGCGGGGAGCTTGTCGCCGTACTCCTTCAGCTGCTTCTCGGTGGCGAAGATGTTCGAATCGGCGGCGTTGATCTTGTCGATACGCTCCTTCTCCTGACGGTCTTTCTCCTCGTTGGCCTTTGCCTCGTCGCGC
>CAZHMX010000058.1:0-11897 GCA_964533725.1 uncultured Alistipes sp.
TTCGGGTTCGCCCGTCCGGCTGGGCCGAACCATCGGCCCAAGGAGGACAGTCGCGCGGCAGCCCGCATTGTCAGACTGCCGCGCGGCCCACCTTCCCGACGCTATGCGTCTTTGGTGACTGTCTCCAGCTTCTTCATGATCGAGAAGATGAAGAGGGCCGAGAGGAGGCAGAGGGCGATGAGGACGCTCCAGACACCCCAGAGAGGGAGTTTGTCCCACAGCATACCGGGGATGGAGACGAGATAGTTACCGATGGCGGTAGCGGCGAACCAGCAACCCATCATCATACCTTTGTATTTCGGGGGAGCGACCTTCGACACGAACGAGATACCCATCGGCGAGAGGAGCAGCTCGGCGAACGTCAGTACCAAATAGGTACTTATCAGCCAGTTGGGCGAGATCAGATCGGGGCTGACGGTACCGCCCAGCTCCTTGGGCGAGAGCAGGTTCATCGATGCCACGGTCAGGATCACGAAGCCGAGGGCGGCGATCACCATACCCATACCGATCTTGCGGGGGGCCGAAGGCTCCTTGCCGCGGGCAGCCAGAGCGCCGAAGATAGCCATCGACACGGGGGTCAGGGCCACGACGAAGAAGGGGTTGAACTGCTGGAAATCCGACGGCATGATCTTGACGACAGCGTCGCTGCCGGCATAGATGACAGCCACCACGGCCCAGAGGCCCAGCGTAATGAGCCCGTTGACCAGCTTACCGCGCGAGGTCTCCGACTGGAAGGCGCCGAAGAGCGTGTAAACCGAAGCGGCGATAAGGACCAGATTCCAGATGTTGAAACCGATACGGGTCAGACCCTCGGCGCTGCTCTGCGTGTAGTCGCGGGCGAAGAAGGTCATCGTGGCGCCGTTCTGGTGGAAAGCCATCCAGAAGAAGATCACCACGGCGAAGACCAGCAACAGCGCGACGATACGGTCCTTGGTCTGCTTGGGCGTAAGCTCGACCACGGCGACACCGCCCTGCTGTTTGGCCTGCTTGGCATTGACGTCGGCGTGCTTGAACGAGCTGCGGAAAGCGAAGTAGATCAGCACCGAAACCACCAGCGAGATGCAGGCCACGGCAAAACCGTAGTTATAGGCGGCCGAAAGTTTCTCGATATAGAGACGGCTGAAATCGCCCAGATCGGTCACGCCGGCAGCCATCGAGTTGGCCATAGCCTGCAGACGGTCGATATTCTCGGCCGAGATATCCTGCTTGAGGTATTGGTGTGCGAGGGCGGGGATGTCGGCGACGTAGGTCAGACCCGACTTGGCGAGCGACCAGTTGGTCACGGCCTTGGCCATCGAGGGGGCGAACATGGCGCCGATGTTGATCGCCATATAGAAGAGGCTGAACGCCGAGTCGCGTTTGGCGGCGTAGGCGGGCGAATCGTAGAGATTGCCGACCATCACCTGCAGGTTGCCCTTAAAGAGACCCGTACCTACGGCAATCAGGGCCAACGCGCCGTACATCAGCGCATAACCGCCGGCCGACGCCTCCGTGGGGATCGAGAGGCAGAGATAACCGGCAAACATCACGGCGATACCGGTCACCACGCACTTGCCGTAACCGATCTTGTCGGCGATAATACCACCCACCAGCGGCATAAAATAGACACCGGCCAAGAAAACCGAATAAATTTGGGTACTTGCCGTCGCCGTCAGGCCGAATTTGGCCTGCAGGAAGAGCAGGAAGATGGCTAACATGGTATAGTAGCCGAAGCGTTCACCCGTGTTGGCGAGCGCCAAAGCATACAAACCCTTGGGTTGACCTTTGAACATAGGATAAATTTTTAAGGTTTTTAACTGTTTTCGAGGACAAATGTAACATTTTTTCGGCGACCAAGCAATAGTTCGGACCGATTCTTTTCACCCTTTTGGGGCCGATGCCGCCCAGGGCCGCTATTTCAGCCGCCGCAACGCCTCCGCCACCTCGGGATGGGCCGCCCACAGCGGCTGCGTCCGCAGCCGGAAAGCCCGCGCCTCGGCCGCCGGATCCGGCCGCACGGCGCCATCCGCTGCCGCACTCTGCCCTTCGCCGGCTCCTTCGCCAGCAGGATGTTCCGCCGCCGTCCACTCCGCCAGCCAGGCCGCATGACGGCTCCTGAAATGTCGCACGAGCTCGCCGTCGGGTTGCCGTCCGTCGAGGAGTGCCGCGCTGATCAACAGCAGGTCGCGCACAGCGCCGTCGGCCAAATCGTCGCGCACGGCCTCGAAACTCTCCCCGTCGCCCAACGCCAGATAGTCGACCGCCAGCTGCGTCACGCCCTCCAAATGGTCCTCGGGGTCCAGTTCCAACAGCTGCTCGAGCATCGCCGCCGACAGCTCGAAATCCTCGATCCAGAAGTGGTCCACCGCCGAGCAATAGAGCAATTCGAGCGCCGCCCGCGAATTGGCGTGTCCGAAGTCCAGCTCCAGCGGCTCCTCGGGCAGAATCTCCACCAGCCGCTGAAAAGCCGCGAACCGCTCCTCGCAGGCCTCGTCGATCCGGCCCTCGGCCTGCAACCGCTGCGTCCGCTCCAGCGTCCGCACAAAGTCATACTCGCCCCGCCCGACCAGCCGGAAGTTCTGGTCGCCCGTCGGCTCGAACTGAAATTTCACCGCCATAGCATACAATTTTACGCGAAGTTACAAAGAAATGCGCGAAAAAATATTTTTTTCGACATTTTTATCGCCGAAGATGGTGGATTTTCATTTTTTTTTCCGATATTTGCACCCGCAAAGAAGCCCAATATTGCAGGCCGCAATAGCTCAGTTGGTAGAGCGTTTCACTCGTAATGAAAAGGTCCCGAGTTCAAGTCTCGGTTGCGGCTCGAAGCGTTGTCGATGATCGGCAACGCTTTTTTTGTTGATACGGGAAGCACACGACTGCGCTCGTCGGGGCGGGATTGGACCCCGCCCCTTGCCGCGCGGCGCTCCCCGGTCCATGTATTTATGACGGGCGTTGTGCCCCCTCCTCCTTCTGTCGGGTGACGCGTTCGCCATCGCCTATAGGGACAGAAGGGGGAGGGGGCACAACACCCGCAAGAATAGATTGTTCGGGTTCGCCCGTCCGGCTGGGCCGAACCATCGGCCCAAGGAGGACAGTCGCGTGCTTCTCGTGTCAACAAAAAAGCGCCGCCGACAACCGCCTACTTCTCGGGATGCAGGCGGACCAGCCGCGAGTGCCAGTCGGCGAGGACGGAGTCGCGCCAGCGGGAGACGGTTTTATAACCCTGCCACTTGCCGTCGTAGAGATCGCGGTCGGGACGGTCGGTGTACCACGTCGGGCCGAGGGGGTAATCGCTGTCGCAGGGGAGGCCGGGCCAAAGGTCGTCGACGACAAGCTGACCCTCGACAGGACGGAAACCGGGGAGCGAGGCGGAGATCACGTAGGGCAATACGGCGGGCTGCTTGGGGGAGTAACGGATCATATAACGGCCGTCGCCGAGCGGAGTGCCGGGCCACTCCTGCCGGTCGATCAGCAGACGGACACCGGCGTCGGTATCGGTCGAGGATCCGGCGTCGGCAACAGCTTCGGCAACGGCAACGGTATCAGCCCCTTCCGAAGACTTCACTTCGACGATCATCTCCACCACCGAATAGACATGCACGGTATCCACGGCGCCATGGCTTACGGCAATCCGGCGGCGCGAGGAGTGCCGGACGGGGACGAAACTGCCGCCCCACGACTCGGCGGTGGGGTCATCGGGGTCGCCGTGCATCAGATAGAAGAGCGAGGGGGAGTCGCCCATCTTGATCACGCCGTCGTAATAGCGGATGAAGTCCGCCCCCATGGCACCGGCGGCGCGGAGACTTTCGTTGTAGAAACGGAAGCGGTCGTCGCCCTTTTCGGCGGAGATGAAACCGCGATAGGAGGCATTGTTCTCGATCATCCAGAGGTCGGGGAAGTGCTCGGCAATGTAGGCATAACTGTTGACGCCCCACTTTTTGTTCGGTCCGCCGATCCAGTAGACGCGGATACGCGACGCGATGTCGGGGGCATCGTGGAGCGCCTGCGCCAGATCCTCCAGCGTTCCCCACACCAGCACCCACAACGGGCGGTCGTCCGCACGGCGGGCACACCGGACGATCCACTCCGACCCTTCGGTCGGCTCACCATAGCCGCACGCGGACGCCAAACCGCGACGCCCCTGACGACACACGGCGCGCAAATCCTCGGGCGAGGAGAGGTCGGGGTAATGGGGTTTCAGGGAGGGATAATCCTGCGCATAGAGGTCGATCATCCGGAGGATCTCCTCCTTCGAACCCTCACCGAATGAGGGTGACGAGACCAAACCCTCGATATCGAAGCGGTCGCTGTACATCAACAGATGGACCATCGACTGATTGTCGTCGGGATCCGTACCGCCGATATCGGTGCTGATAAGCACGCGCGGCCGGTCGGCATGTTCGTTGCGGCAGCCCCCCGAGAGCACACAGACGGCCGCCAGCAGCATGATTACGCGAAATTTTGTCATAAGGCTAAGCAATTGTTCGCCACAAAAATAACACTTTTCCGCCAATATGCCAAACGCCGGATGTCCGGTCGGCCCCTGCAAAAAGTACAGGGACGGCTGTTGCCGTCCCTGCGCCGAAAAAATATCGGTTGCGCCCTATTCTTCCGCGCTAACCAGATCGAAGAAGGAGCTGATCTCCTGCTGGTCGATGGCCTGGCGGACGTTGAAGCGCTTCGACTGCTCGACGTAACCCTTGCGGCGGACCTTCACCTCGATCTGCACGTCGCGGGCGTTCTCGTAGGTCAAGCCCTCGATATTGAACGAACGGGTCTCCTCGAACGGTGTGGAACCTAACCACAGTTCGTTGGTGTTCTTCACCTCGGCCGGAACGCTCGAGATCACACGCCAGAAGACGCGGGCGCCCTTGGGCTCCGAGTCGAAGTACCAGCGGATGATCGTACGCTCCAGGGCGCTCTGGCCGGCGTTGTCGCGCGTCACGCGGTTCTTGGCCTCACCCTGAGGAATCGTCGGATCCTTCGCGTAAGCACTTTGGGGATTGCGCTGAAGTTCACAAATGACCGAACCCGGCCACTGGGTCTTCTCGATCATCAACTTACCCTTCTGGTAGGCGAATTCGGGGTTCAGCACCTCTTCGCCGGCCAGATAGCCGTCCATCTTGAATACCAGATGGATGGAGCTGGCTTCGACCGAACGCGCCAGATTCCGCTGCGCATCCTTCTTTTTGCCGTTAAAAAAGACGGCCTTTGCGGGAATCGAGACCGTGGCAGGGGTCGAGGAGCAGATCATCTTGCCATTGAGGTAGACCTGTGCACCCGCGGGGACACTCTGCAACGTAACGGGCACGTGCGTGAGATACGAAACCGCATTCTGCGCCACCGCCGACGACGTCATTGCCGCACCTGCGAGCAACAACAAAAGAGTAAAGATTTTTGATTTTTTCATAATGTAATGATTGTTAAGGTTTATTCATTTTCACTGACCAGATCGAAGAAGGAGCTGATCTCCTGCTGGTCGATGGCCTGACGGACATTGAAGCGTTTCGACTGCTCGACATAGCCCTTGCGGCGGACCTTGATCTCGATCTGCACGTCGCGGGCATTCTCGTAGGTCAGGCCCTCGATATTGAACGAACGGGTCTCCTCGAACGGCGTGGAACCTAACCACAGCTCGTTGGTGTTCTTCACCTCGGCCGGAACGCTCGAGATCACGCGCCAGAAGACGCGGGCGCCCTTGGGCTCCGAATCGAAGTACCAGCGGATAACCGTACGCTCCAGGGCGCTCATGCCCGCATTATCGCGGCTGACCGCCGTCGCCTGTTCGGGTTTATCCGTCACGTCGATGCCGGGAGCAAATTCATAGCACACGCTGATCGGTTGGGAGAACTTGAAAAATCCGACCTTGCCGAGATTCGGTTTCACCTTCACCGTACCGTCGGGATAGCCCGCCTTGACAAACTTAAACGTCACGCCTTCGGCTATCTCCTTCTTGTTCAGATCTATAGAGATGGTCGCCGGAGTGGTCGTGCTGACCAGCTTCTCCTTATAATAGACCTTGGCATCGCCCGGAATACTCTGGAACGAGATGACGAACGAATAGGTCTTGGGACCGGCCCATGCGGAGAACAGCACGAACGACAGGATTACGGTAAGGACTCCTTTGCTGAAAAACTGTTTTGTCGACATTGTCCAACGGTTTTAAGCGTTTACTCGTTCTCGCTGACCATCTCGAAGAAAGAGCTGATCTCCTGCTGGTCGATGGCCTGACGGACATTGAAGCGTTTCGACTGTTCGATATAGCCCTTGCGGCGAACCTTGATCTCGATCTGCACGTCGCGGGCGTTCTCGTAGGTCAGGCCCTCGATATTGAACGAACGGGTCTCCTCGAACGGTGTGGAGCCTAACCACAGCTCGTTGGTGTTCTTCACCTCGGCGGGAATACTCGAAATCACGCGCCAGAAAATGCGGGCACCCTTAGGATCCGAATCGAAGTACCAGCGGATGATCGTGCGCTCTAAAGCGGTCTGGCCTACATTGTCACGCGTCACACGCTCCCGAGGCTCCTCGACAACAACGGGGCGCTGCGGTGCTTTATCCTCCTCAAGCAGTTCCACGTAGTTCTTGCGCTGCATGTGCAGGTAGTAGATCTTCTCCTCGGGACGCGTCATGGCACCCGTACCGGCATCCAGGGCAAAGCCCGGAATACCGCCCAGGAAGAGGTTATAGAGCGTGGTGGGATTGAACTTCTTCTTGACATTCAACGTAGCGTCCTCATAATTTTCGGCCGTAGCCGTGATGACCGTCGGCTTGAAACCTCGTTTGATCTTGATCTGCTGCGGCAAATAGGCGGGCGGCAGAACCTTCTTGTTCACGGTCAGCTGAACCGGTTCGTTGATTTGGTCGTTCTGGATGGTGATTTTGGATTTCGACCCGTTGAAGATCGTCGCACACGAGGAACAGAACACAGCAATGCAGAGTACGATTAAAAGTTTTTTCATGAATTATTTATTTGTGGGCTGCCGGTTCCAAGCGGTTTAACAATAGGTACACAAAAAACGTGGAACCAAACTTTTATCTGCTTTCTGAGGTCTTCGCAATACCTATGCAACCAAATAAAGTAAAGCCCACGTTGGACGTGAGCGTTTACACTTTACTTTTGGTTGCTTTGAAAGTTGCGAAGTTTCAGAAAGCAAAAATAAATGTAACGCTTTTTATGTCGACGTACAAATGATTGTACACAATCATCAACTCGTCAGGAGGTGAATTTCAACTACCCGATCAATGCTTCATAGGCAATGTATTGTTTAATTATAAAAAAACTTATCTCTTCGGATGCTCCAAACCGAAAAAAACCTTCCGGCACCGAGCCATCTGCTTATTTGGTGACAAAGTTAACAAAAATTTCTTTTCCTCCCACTTTTTAAGCAAAAATAATATAGCACTGCATTTTATGCCGGCTATCGGAAACGCGAACCGACGCAGTTGCGCTCGTCGGGGCGGGATCGGGACCCCGCCCCTTGCCGCGCGGGCGCTCCCCGGTCCATTTGTTTTCTTGCGGGGGTGCCTCCTCCTGCGGCGAGGCGTGGCGTTGCAAACGCCCGCCCCGCCCAGGAGGAGGCACCCCCGCAAGAAAACAAATGGACCGGGGAGCGTATCCGGCCGGGGTAGACCGCCAGCCGGGGAGAGGCAGCCGCATGAAGCCACGCAGGATCGGTCCTCCCACAGCCGGCCATAAAAAAATACCCCGAAGCTTATGGCTCCGGGGTAGGCATGAAATAAGGTGTGGATTACAACTCGATGCCGTAGAGGTTGGCGTCGGCCTTGATCTTGGCGGCGAGCTTGGGATCCTTCTGGATGGCGCTGCGAGCCTGGGCGGCGGCGGTAGCCTTGTCACCCTCTTTCGAAGCGATCACGGCACGGAGGTAGTCGGCAGCGGCGCTGTTGTCGTTGGCGATCGTACGCTTGGCGGCTGCATAGTTGCCCTCCATTACCTGGGCAAGAGCGGCGTCTACGCCATTGAGCGAACGCGAAGCGGCTGCATAGTTGCCCTCGGCGGCTGCGGCAAGGCTCTTCACCTGGTCGTTAGCCGAGTTCAGGTAACGCTTGGCCTCGTTCAGGTTGCCGGTACCGATGTTCAGCAGAGCCATGTTGTTGTTCAGCTCGGTAGCGCTGCCACCCAGCTGGGCCGACTTCTTGAAAGCCTCGGCAGCCTTCTCGGGCTGACCGTTGCGGGCCAAAGCAACACCGAGGTTGTTGTAAGCCTTGGCGTCGTTGTACTTCTTGGCAGCATATTCCAAAGCGGCGATCTTGGTTGCGTTGTCGGGAGCGATCTCACCGATGAAACGCAGCTCCTCGAGGCTCAACTCGCCATACTTGCCGGCACGGGCCAGTGCAAGCATCTCGGCGTCGGTGCGACCCTGGGTGGTGGTGGTGTTGATCACCTTGGCACGGCGCAGGCCGGGGAGCACGTCGGACTTCAGCTCCTCGAAGGCACCGGTCAGGTTACGCAGCTCGCTCTCGCGAACAGCCGACGGTTTGTCCTTGTACATGCGCAGCACCTGAAGAATCATATCCTTGTCCTTCACATTCGACTTGGCAACCTCCTCGTACAGACCTTCCCAGTCCTCACCGTAGGCCGATGCGTCAACATCGAGACCCGAATCCTGCAGCAGCTTGACAACGACCTCTTTGGCGGTCTTGCTACGAGCCTCCGACAGCTTCACGTTGCGGCCCTCGGGACCATCGGGCGAAGCATAACCGTCAACGGTGATCTTCTGCGAAGCGCGATCGTTCTGTGCCGTCTGGTCGATGTTGGCACGGAAGTCAACCAGATTCTGGGCCTTCTCGGCGTTGCGGGCCACGCGGCTGTCGTTGATCTTGTAGAGGATGTCCGTCTTGTTGGTGGTCACCGTCTGACGCTCGTAGCCGTGAGCCATGGGGTTCATGTAGTTGGCATACTGACCGAGCAGATCGTTCTGCAGGGTGCTCAAACCGCGGGCAACGGTCAGACCGATCTTCTTCTGCAGCTTCTGGGCCTCGGCACCGCCGGCAGCCAGCGTTGCGAGCTCTTTCTTGGTCAGGTAAGCGCCGGTGTTGGCGTTGATTACACGGAACTCGTTGCAGGGGCAGGGGCATTTAGCCTCGATACGCAGCTGCAACTCGCAGGGATTCATCTGGGGTTTGTAAGCGAACTCCACGTGGTGGGTATAGCGAGCGGCCTCTTTGCCTACCACGGTGTAGTTGTCGTTCACCTTCGTGCCCTGGAAGAACTTGGGAGCGGCAGCCTCTTCGCCACCCTCGTATACCAACACGGGGGTAATCTTTACCACAGCCTTCGGGTTGAAGTACTTGGCGGGGATGTTCACAGACAGATCAGCGGCGATGACACCGTTGTTGAGCTCGAGCACCTCGGGAGCACAAGTGATCTTGATGTCCTCGTAGTGACGGGCCATCTTGTGGAAGCAATTACAGTTGGTGAAGACCAACACGGCAATTGCGAGTGCAGATAGTTTAAGTAAGTGTTTCATAATATTTTAGTGAATTTAAATTACACACCCGTACCGTCGTAATCCCCCTCTTTTCACCGTCCGGAAACGCCGATTTCCGGGCCGTTGCGAAGAAAGATATACGGCGACGTCACAAATATAGACGAAATTACGCTTTTTTCCAACCAAAAACGCAAAGTTTTTTCAAAAAAATCAATTTTTTCTTATTGCCGACCGTTCGCCCCTCCCGCACTGCCGGGCTGCGGAGGTTAATATTAATAGGTGGGGAGCAGATGCCCGCGGCAGATCCCACCTTCCGTATTCCGGCGGCTCCGTCCGACCGATCCGCGCGGGCCGCCCCCTCCTGCACCGCACGGCACCGGCGGGAAACAAAAAGAGGCGGCCCCGCAAGGCCGCCTCTTCGAGGGTCGGGGAACCGACCGCGGATTACTTGCCCATATACTTCTTGATATAGTGGTGGTGCGAACCCCAGCGCTCGAAAGCGGCCTTGTCCAGCTCCTCGCGGGCATCGGGATGGGCGATCGAGATCAGCAGGCGGGCACGCTCCTGCATGCTCTTGCCGTAGAGGTCGACGGCACCGTACTCGGTGACGATCCAGTGGGCGTGGAAACGGGTCGTGACGACACCCGCACCCTCGAGCAGCGTGGGGCAGATCTTCGACACGCCCTTGTTGGTCATCGAAGGCATGGCGATGATGGCCTTACCCTCTTTGGCCAGCGAGGCACCGTAAACAAAGTCGATCTGACCGCCGGCACCCGACCAGAATTTCGTACCCAGCGAGTCGGCGCACACCTGACCCGTGAGGTCGATCTGCAGGGCCGAGTTGATGGCCGTCATGCGGTCGTTCTTCGACATGATGAAGGGGTCGTTGGTGTAGCCCACGTCCATCATCAGCACGCCCGGGTTGTCGTCGATGAAGTCGTAGACCTCCTTCGAACCCATCAGGAACGTCGAGACGATCTTGCCCGGGTCGGTCACCTTGGCCTCGCCGTTGATGACGCCCTTCTCCACCAGCGACAGCACGCCGTCGGCGAACATCTCGGTGTGGACACCCAAGTTCTTGTGGCCGCCGAGCTGCGACAGCACGGCGTTGGGAATGGCGCCGATACCCATCTGCAGCGTGGCACCATCCTCGATCAAGGCGGCGCAGTTGCGGCCGATGGCCTCGTCGATCTCCGTAATCGGGCCGGGTTTGGCCTCGATCAGCGGCGTGTCGTCCTCGCACCAGATATCGATCTTCGACATCGGGATCATCGCCTGACCCCAGGCGCGCGGCACGTTGGGGTTCACCACGGCGATCACATAGTCGGCTATTTCAACGGCGGCCAGCGTCGAGTCCACCGAGGTACCCAACGACACGTAGCCGTGTTTGTCCGGCGGGCAGACCTGGATCATCGCCACGTTGCAGGGCACGGCGCCGCAACGGTAGAGTTTCTGCGTCTCGCTCAAGAATACGGGGATGTAGTCGGCATAGTTGAGCTGCGTCATCTTGCGCACGTTGGCCCCCACGAAGAAGGAGTCCAGCTGGAAGATACCCTCGAACTTGGGATCGGCATAGGGCGCCGGACCCTCCGTATGAAGGTGGTGGACGTGTACATCGTGCAGTTCACCGCGCTCGCCGCGGGCACACATGGCCTTGATCAGGCACTGGGGAGCCGACGCTACGGCGCTGAAGTGGACGTGGTCGCCCGACTTGATCACCTTGACCGCCTCTTCGGGCGTCGTAAACTGAATGTTTGCTTTCATTTCTCGGAAAGTTAGGTTTTAGTGATTATTTTGTTCTCTTGACTTCTACCTGTTCGTAGCCCTCGACCACGTCGCCGACACGGATGTCGTTGAACGACTCGATGTTCAGACCGCAATCCTGGCCCACGGTGACCTCCTTCACGTCGTCCTTGAAACGGCGCAGCGAGCCCAGTTTGCCCGTGTAGATGACGATACCGTCGCGGATGATGCGGATCGGGGTGTTGCGCTGCAGCTTGCCCTCGCGGACAATACAGCCGGCCACGGTGCCCACCTTCGAGATCTTGAAGGTCTCCATCACCTCGGCCGAGCAGACGATCTCCTCCTTCATGACGGGTTCCAACATACCCTCGATGGCATCCTTGATATCGTTGATCGCGTCGTAGATGATCGAGTAGAGGCGGATTTCGATCTCCTCCTGCTCGGCCAGCTTGCGCGCGGCGGCCGACGGACGCACCTGGAAGCCGACGATAATGGCGTTCGAGGCGGCGGCCAACAGCACGTCCGACTCCGAGATCTGACCCACGGCGGCGTGGATGACGTTGACCTGCACGGTCTCCTTCGACAGCTTGATCAACGAGCCGCTCATGGCCTCGATCGAACCGTCCACGTCGCCCTTGACGATGATGTTCAGCTCCTTGAACGAACCGATGGCGATGCGGCGGCCGATCTCGTCGAGCGTCACGTGCTTCTGGGTCATGA
>CAZHMX010000059.1:0-11871 GCA_964533725.1 uncultured Alistipes sp.
CGCCCGTCCGGCTGGGCCCGACCACGGGCCCAAGGAGGACAGTCGTATCAAGACAGAGTATCAAGATACGACGGTGCGCGCAGGCCGTTATTTGGCAGCTCCTTCGACCGCTACTGTGGCGGAGGGCTCGGCGGCGCGGACAGCCTGCGCCAGGCGTTCGGCTACGGATTCGTCGGCGAAAGTGCCGACAACGAACTGGGTGCCGATACGCGAGATCTCGGCGGTCTCGGAGATCGAGAGGATCGACTGACGGAGCGAGTCCTTGATTACGGCAAGACCCTTGATCGTCACGCGAAAGCCGCCGGCATCGGCCGCAGCCAGCGCGGAGTCGTCGACCTGCTCGCGCGCATCGTCGCGCCAAACGACGATCTCGGGACGGCGGAAACCTTTGGCCAACAGCTGTTTTTTGGCGGCGATGGCCTCGTCGAGCGTGGCGAACAGACCGGCATAATAGACGTAATAGCCTCTATCGTCGCGCTCGTAGGAGAGGGGCGCGGCACCGCGGAAGATGGAGGGCTGCTGCAGGTATTTGTAGGCACCGAGCCAGATGCGATAGAGCGTGCCGACAGGGTGGTGCTTGATCTCGGGCACAGGGTTGCGGGTACCGTAACGGTTGGTGGGACCGAACTCAAGGGGGGTGAAGTTGATGAAGATGCGCCGCTCGAACGTGACGGGCGGCAAACGATAGTCGAAGTCCTGAAGTTCGTTCATCACACGGCTCAACGAGTCGCGCGCCTCCATCAGACGGAACGACGCGGCCATATCGACCTCGTAACCCAGCAACGCGGATTTATTGAGCGCGTAAAGGGCCAGGGCATCCGAAGCGTAAAGGCCTGTGATGGTGTCGCTTTCGCGCTGACGTGCCGCCATACGCTCCATATTCTGGGCGAGCAGTTTGTCCTGCCGCATCCGCTCCAAAAGACAGCCGTAGGCGAAGATCTTGACCTCCTGCACACCGTTCCAGACCGTTGCCAGCGAGTCGTCGAGAAGCTCGGCACGGCTTCGCAGGCCGCACAAAAGATTGTAGAGCGAATCGGCGGCCACCTCGTCCTCTTCGACAACGTAACGCTCGCGCACGGCGGCCAAATTCAGGTGCGTCCAAATATAACTCTGCGCCAAACGTTTGGCTACAAGCTCGTTATCCTGCGCCTGTTCCAGCAAACGGTACTCATCCGCCTTGAGGTTCCGGCGGAACACCTCGTTGCGGATCAAACCCGCATAAGCGGTCGACGCGTCGGGTTGTGCGGGCGCGGAGTCCGCCTCGGCCGCTTTGTCGAGGTGGTTGACCACCCAATCCTGCTCGATCGCATGGATCTTACGGTCGACATCGGCCTGCGCGGAGGATATCTCGAGCAACTGGCCCTCGCAGGTGATGATCCGGTCGGCCAGCCGGTCGCGCTCGTCGGGATTTTCGCGGAAGAGCCGGCGCGCCTCATCGACCACGCGGGTCAGCGAATCCGAATGGTCCTTCAACCGGGCCGCCCGACGCAACAGGGACATATACTCCGCATTCGACCCCAGCGCACCGATGCGCGGACGAACCTCCTGCGCGCAGGTCCGGGTGGCCTGCACAGCAAACATAACCAATAGCAAGACAAACAGTAGACGCTTCATTATCTCCACCATTTTATAAAAAACAACTGTACCAATCCGAATATTTCCAGACGTCCGAAGAGCATCAGCAGCGAACCGCTGAACTTGGCCGCCGAGGGGATCTCGGCGTAATTGCTCATCGAGCCGATCGACCCGAAACCGGGCCCCACATTGCTCAAACACGAAATCGACCCCGTGAAACTCTCGACCAAACCCATCCCCGTCACCGTGTTGATCACCGTACCCAGCAGGATAAACAGCGCGTAGGCCACAATGAAGGTCATCGCCGTATGCACCGTATCCTCCTCCTGAAGGATGCCGCCCACACGCACGCGGATGATGGCGTTGGGGTGTTGCTGCATCTTGAGATTGGCACGTATGGTCTTGACGGCCAGCAACAAACGGTCGGTCTTCATACCGCCCGACGTGGAACCGGCGCAGGCGCAGACGATCGATCCGAAGATCAGCACGACCACCGCCAGCGAAGGCCATACACTGGTGTCGGCCGTGGCGAATCCCGTCGTCGTGAAGACCGCCACGAACTGGAACAGCCCCCGGCGGAACGAGGCCCAAAAGCCGTCGAAAATGCCGTTAAACCACAGACTCAGGGCGATGATCAGACCCGCCGCAAGGATGATACCGAGGTAGACGCGCACCACTTCCGACCGCCATATATTGTTGCGTTTTCCGGTTATAGTGCTGAAAATCAAACCGAAATGGATACCGGCAGTCGCCATCGCGAACATCAGCACGCACTCGATCAGCGCGCTGTCGTAATAGGCAATGCTGTTGTTCTTGGTGCCGAAACCGCACGTCGCACAAGCCGACATGCCGTGGGTCAGGGCATCGAACCAGTTCATCCCCGCCACATGGAGCAGAACGACCGTCAGGAGCGTCATACCGACGTAGACCACCAGCAGAATCTGCACGATCATCTGCGTACGGTAGTGGAAATTGTCGTGGGCCAGGGTCGACAGCTCGACATTCGACAGCAGCTTCTTGCTCCGCCCGATCGAGGGCAGAATCAACAGCGCGAACATCACAACGCCGATACCTCCGATCCACGAGGTGGACATCCGCCAGAAGAGCAGTCCGCGCGGCAGGGCCTCGATATCCTGCAAGATCGAAGCACCCGTGGTCGTGAAACCGGAACAGCTTTCAAACCAGGCGTTTATCAACGAAAATTCGCCGCCCCAGATCAAATAGGGGAACATCCCCACGATGCAGGCCACCAGCCAGGCCCCGACCACGATGCAATAGCCCTCCTTGGCATTGAGCTTCTCCTGCCGCTCGACAAACAGCAACGGGAAACCGCCCAGCAGCGCCGTCATCATCGCCGACAGCAACAGCGGATAGAAGGCCGAATCGCGCCCCGAGACATAAGAAACCCCCGCCGAGAGCAGCATAAAGCCCGCGACGAAGAGCATCACTATGCCCACATAACGCAACACGACCTGAAAACGCATATCTTCCTTTTCCTATTTTTTATCGCACTCTTTATCCGCTGGTCTCGACCGGTCGATCGGGGCACGCGTCACGAGGGTCTCGATCCGTTCGCACAGCTCGGCCGTCTCGTCACGCCCCGCATCCTTCACCTTGAAGGGCATGCGGAAACGCAGATAGGTTCCCAGCGCGCGGTTGATATAGAGGATCGGGTTCACCGTGTAGATCAACATGAAATAATAGAGCATCAACACGCTGACGATCATCACCACGAGCGAGATCAACACCGGTCGTACGGCCCGCGAGGCGTTGCGCTTCACCAGTTCGACACGCGGCGCCAGCGAACTCTGCGTCGAGGTCATATAATCCTGCACGGCGCCGACCAGCTGCCGGTAAGGCCGGTCGAAACGCTCGCGATACCACACAGGGCTGATATATTCGATCACCTTCAGCGTATCGAGGCTGTCGGCCGAAATGCGGTACGACACGCCGGTTCCGTTGCGTAAATAATCGGCTGTCAATGCTTTAAGCGCCGACACCGCACGTCCGAGCGAATCGAGCGACGCCGTCTCGACCGCCTCGTTGCGGGCCGTGATCACCGCCTGCTCCAACCGCGCGAGACTGGCCCGGGCCAACGAATCGCCGTTGCGGTCGCCGAACACCGACAGACGAATCAGCGCCACATTCTGTTCGTGTGCGGCAGTCATCATCTCCTTGGCCAACTCCATATTCCGTTGCGACGCCTTGAGAATGTCGTCCGTATCGCGGCTCAAATGGCTCAACTCGAAGAGAGAGATCATCCCCGAGAAGAAGAGCAGGCAGACGATACTGACAAAACCCGTGGTCACCCGTTTGCGTATTCCGGTCATTTTCGGTTCAAAATTTAATAATAGTGCAAATATAGTGAAAGGCGGGCGGAATACAAAAAAAATATTTGTTTCCATGCACCTTTTCTCGCCCCGGCGCAGTCCTGCGGCACATCGGCGCGATTTCGCAGGCCCTCGGCACAGCGCCCGCGGTCCCCCGGCCGGAAAAGCGGAATCCTACCCGGCGTATTCGCCCGTAAGTTCACCCGACGGATCGATCGAGGTGAGGCGGACGCGGGCGATGGTGTTGATCCGCGAGCGGTCCAAAGGCATGCGGACACGGCAATAATTCTCCGTAAAACCGAACATCATTCCGCCGCGGACGGTGCTTTCGAACAGAACGCCCGCCGTACGGCCCAGCTGCCCGGCATAGAACTCGCGGTGGAGACGGCGGCACAGGGCTTCGAGGCGTGCGACACGTTCGGCGGCCACCTCGGGCGGGACCTTTCCCGGCAGTTTCACCGCGGGCGTTCCCGGACGCTCGGAGAAGGGGAAGATATGGATAAACGCGGGGCGCATCCGCTCCAGAAAATCGTACGTCTCGGCAAACTCGCGTTCGGTCTCGCCCGGGAAACCGACGATGACGTCGATCCCGATAAAGGCGTCGGGCATTGCGGCTCGAATCCGGTTGAGGTGATCGGCGTAACCGGATGTAAGATAGCGCCTTCCCATCGCCTTCAGAATCTTGTCCGACCCGCTCTGCAACGGGATGTGGAAATGGGGCTGGAAGCGCGGCGAACGGGCACAGAGGGCGACGATTTCGTCCGTCAGCAAATTGGGTTCTATCGACGAGATGCGGTAACGGTCGATTCCCTCGACACCGTCCAGCGCCGCGAGCAGATCGACGAAACGTTCGCCCGTCGTGCGGCCGAAATCGCCCGTATTGACCCCCGTGATCACAATCTCGCGCTGTCCTCCTGCGGCAATGCGGCGGGCCTGTTCGACCACCTCGGCGATGGGGATGTTGCGGCTTGAACCGCGCGCGTAGTGGATCGTGCAGTAGGAGCAGCAATAGTCGCAACCGTCCTGCACCTTCAGAAAGGCGCGGGTGCGGTCGCCCGACGAAAAGGCGGAGAAAAAGTTGGTAATGTCGTCCGTATCACACGAATAGATCTGCGCGCGGCCCTTGCCCGCCAGGGCGACGACCCGGTCGTAGAGCGCCCCCTTGTCGTTGTTGCCCAGCACCAGATCGACCCCTTCGATGGAGGCGATCTCCTGCGGCTTGAGCTGCGCGTAACAGCCCGTGACAGCGATAATGGCCCCGGGATTCTGCCGATGGAGACGGCGGATCATGTTGCGGCATTTTTTGTCGGCATGTTCGGTGACCGAACAGGTGTTGATCACGCAGATATCGGCCTCGGCCGAAGGCGCCACGCGCACAAAGCCCCCCTGCTCGAACATGCGGGCCAAGGTGGAGGACTCCGAAAAGTTGAGCTTGCAGCCCAAAGTATGGAAATTAACCCGACGCGGTTGCATAACGAACGCTACATAAAATTTGCGCGAAGATACGAAAAAAGCGCGGAAAAAGGCCGCTTCGCAGGCAGAAATCGCAAAAAATCGGTCTTCGGGGCCGATTCGTGCGGCAGGTTCGGAAAAAAACGTTATTTTTGCAAGTTCAAAACTTCAGATGCGAACGATGGATATTTTTTCGGGTTTGTCGGAGTATGCGTGGTTGAGCCACGCCATCTGGGCGTCGATCCTCTCGGGAGTGGTCTGCGGCGTGGTGGGTTGCTACGTCGTCTGCCGCCGTTCGGTCTTTCTTGCCAGCGGGATCACCCACGCCTCGTTCGGCGGGCTGGGCATGGCCTGCTGGGCGGGGACGAACCCCATCATCGGTGCGACGGTCTTCGCCGTACTGTCGGCGCTGGGGATCGAGTGGGCCTCGGCACGGGGACGCATCCGCGAAGATTCGGCCATCGGAATCGTCTGGTCGATCGGCATGGCCGCGGGCGGACTGTTCATGAGCCTGCGACCGGGGTACACGTCGGGCGACCTGGCCGGCTTCCTCTTCGGATCGATCATCACCGTAACGCGCGGCGACGTCGAGTCGCTGGCGCTGCTGACGGTGCTCGTCGTGGCGGGGGCCATCCGATGGATGCGCCCCGTGATGTGGGTGGCCTTCGACAGCGAATATGCCCGCAGTCAGGGTATTCCGACCCGCACCATCGGCTACGTCATGGCCGCCCTGACGGCCTTTTCGATCGTTCTGTCGATCCGCGTGATGGGCATCGTGCTGCTGCTGTCACTCCTGACGCTGCCCGTCGTGATCGCCAACACCTTCTCGCACGCGTGGAGCCGGATCGCCATCGCCGCCCCCGTCATCGCCGTGGCTGCCAACCTGACGGGGCTCGCCGTCAGCTACCGAACCGAAATCCCGTCGGGAACCGCCATCATATTCATACTGACCGCCGCGCTGCTCGTAACGAAACTCGTCGCGCGCCCTAAACGTCTCGCCCCGCAATGAAAACCATCTATAAACTTATCCTGAAGTCCTATTTGGGCCCGATGATCCTCACGTTCTTCATCGTCATGTTCGTGCTGATGATGAACTTCATCTGGCGCTATATCGACGATCTGGTCGGCAAGGGACTGGAAGCCTCGATCATCATCGAACTGATGTGTTACGCCATGGCCAACATGATCCCGATGGGTCTGCCGCTGGCCACGCTGCTGGCGGCGATCATGACGATGGGCAATCTGGGCGAAAACTACGAACTTCTGGCGATGAAATCGGCGGGCATGTCGTTGCCGCGGATCATCCGGCCGCTGCTGGTGCTGGTGACGGGCGTGGCGATCATGAGTTTCTTCGTGGCCAACAATCTGGTGCCCTACGCCAACAAGAAGATGTACAGCACGCTCTACGACATCAAGCACCAGAAACAGTCGATCGAGTTCCGTGACGGTCTGTTCTTCAACAGCATAGACGACATGAGTATCCGCGTGGGCCACCAGGATCCCGAGACGGGACTGCTGACCGACGTGCTGATCTACGACAACCGCAAGCCGAACGGCAACATGACCACGACGATCGCCGATTCGGGCTATATCCGCCTCTCGGATGACAAACAGTACCTGCTGGTGACTCTCTACAACGGTCAGACCTACGAACAGACACGCGACCGCAACTGGTATACCAAAAGCACCCTGCGCCACCAGACGTTCGAGGTGCAGAAAGGGACGATCCTGATGGAAGGTTTCAATATGCAGCGCAGCGACTCGGAACAGTTCACCAACAGTTCCACAAAGAAAATTAACGAGTTGCAGCACGATATCGACTCCTTGGAGGTGACCGTCAACGCCGCCACCACGCAATCCTACGAGCCGTTGCTCAAGGAGCAGATCTTCGTGCGCGACAACACGGTGCTGGCCCTGCCCGACAGCCTGAAGGTCGACAAGAGCGGCTACGGCATGATCGCGGCGGCCGACTCGGTCCTGACGCTTCCGACGCGTGAACGCAACAAGATCTGGCGTACGGCCCGCATGGCGGCCAAAAATTCGCGCGGCATGTTCCGTTTCGACGAGTCGGCGGCCAAGGAGTCGCTCAACCAGCTCTACCGCAGCAAGGTGGAGTGGCACCGCAAGATATCGTTGCCCTTCTCGATCATGATCTTCTTTTTGATCGGCGCACCGCTCGGAGCCATCATCCGCAAGGGCGGTCTGGGTACGCCGATCGTGGTGTCGGTGATCTTCTTCGTAATCTACTACATCATCAGCAGCTCGGGCGAAAAGATGGCCAAAGAGGGCACGTGGGATGCCCTGTGGGGCATGTGGATCTCGAGTCTGATCCTCACACCCATCGCGGCCTACCTGACCTGGAAGGCGACGAACGACTCCTCGCTGTTGGACCAGGAGTGGTATTACGCCCGTTACCAGATGGCCAAAGAGTGGTTCGAGCGCCGGGTTCTGCCGCACGTAAAGCGCTTTCGGCCAAAGCACAGCAAGCAATAAATCAAAACACAGGATATGAAAGCAAAAGAGCTGCGGATCGTTTTTATGGGTACGCCCGAATTTGCCGTGCCCTCGCTGCGCGCGCTGGTCGAGGGAGGGTACCATGTAGTGGCCGTGGTCACGACGCCCGACAAACCGGCGGGTCGCGGCCAAAAGATGCACCAAAGCGAGGTGAAACTGGCGGCGTTGGAACTGGGACTGCCCGTGTTGCAGCCCGAGAAATTGCGCTCGGCGGAGTTCGTGGAGGCGATGGAGGCCTTGCGTCCCGATCTGGGGATCGTCATCGCCTTCAGGATGTTGCCCGAGGTGATCTGGGCCATGCCGCGACTGGGAACCTTCAACCTCCACGCCTCGCTCCTGCCGCAATACCGCGGTGCGGCACCCATCAACCACGCCATCATCGACGGACAGCGCGAGACGGGCGTGACGACCTTCCTCCTGAACCACCGCATCGACGAGGGGGCCATCCTCGGACAGCGGCGCGAACCGATTCTGCCCGAGGATACGGTGGGGACGCTCTACGAACGGTTGATGCACATTGGTTGCGAGTTGGTGCTCGAGACCGTCGAAGGGTTGGCCGCCGGGAGCATGACGCCGTTGCCGCAGGAGCCTGTCGACGAGGCTGCACTGCGCCCCGCGCCGAAGATCTTCAAGGAGGATTGCCGGATCGATTTCACGAAGGAGGGGCAACGCATCGTCGACTTCGTGCGCGGCCTATCACCCTATCCCACAGCGTGGACCGAGATGGAGGCCGAAGGACACAAACCGCTGTCGGCCAAGATCTTCGAGGTGAAATTCAGGGCCTGCGATCCGACCCTGCCGTGCGGCCGGATCGCCACGGACGGACGACAAATCGAGATCGGCTGTGCCGACGGCCGCATCATCGTCGAATCGCTGCAGATCGCCGGGAAACGCCGTCTGACAGCACGCGAACTGCTCGCCGGCTGGCGCGATGCCGCCGCCTATCACTGCATTTAGCCGCCCTGCCGGACCGCCCAAAGGATCATCGGGAGGCGTCGGAAAAGCATTATAGAGCACAAGGGCTGACCCGCAGCCCCAAAATGAAAATTCACCCCCGCCGGAACAAACCGGCGGGGGTGAACCGTTAAAGTCGAACCTATATAACAGACCGTTCTCTGTCACAAAGGCCGATAAAAGGTACTCAATAACACTTCACCTTTAAGAGGTGCTCCTCGATTTTCGATTGCAGGGCGGCGCGCGAAATCACCCCCGTCGAGAAGGTCGGCTCACCGCACATCGGCACAAAGAGCAGGGTAGGGACACCGCGCACGCCGAACCGTGAGGCCAGCGCCGCCTCGCGATCGATATCGACCTTGTAGAACTTCACGCGGCCGTCATATTCATCGGCCAGCTGTTCCACGATGGGCATCATCACCCGGCAGGGCATACACCACGAAGCATAAAAATCGATCACACAGGGCAACTCGCCCCGATAGCACCACTGTCCCGAATCGTGATCCAGGTCGTAGACCCGGTCCATGAACAATTCGCGGGTCATCTTTTCAACCGCCATAACATCAAGCGTTTACGGGAGTTTTCACCTGCTCCGTCTTCTCATCGAGTTTGAGCGGACGCGTGCAGAAATACCAGTCGCAGCAGCGCATTCCCTCTTCGGTCTCGGCCCGGGTGGCGGCCTCCGCGGTAGCGGGTTGCGGCACCACGATATCGTCGCCCGGCTGCCAGTCGGCCGGCAGCGCCACACCGTATTTGTCGACCACCTGCAGGCCCAACAGGATGCGTTTCAGTTCGTCGAAATTACGGCCCAGCTGCATCGGATAGTAGACGATGGCCCGCACATACGAACGGGGATCGATGAAGAAGACTGCCCGCACGGCCGCCGAAGTGCGCGTCGCGGGGTGGATCATGCCGTAACGGCGGGCCACCTCCATCGTGATGTCGGCCACGAGCGGGAAACGGATCTTCACGCCGCGGTGGCCGCGATATTCGATCCGCTCCTCGATGTTTTTGAGCCACGCGATATGGCTGGGCACAGTGCCGACCGAAAGCCCCACGAGCTGACAGTTGTAACGCTCGAACTCCTCCTGCATCGCTCCGAAGAGGACAAACTCGGAGGTGCAGATGGCGGTGAAATCCGACGGATGGCTGAACAGAATGACCCATTTGCCGCGGAACTGTTCGGGGAATTTGATTTTGCCCTGCGTCGAATCGGCCTCGAAGGCGGGTGCCGGATCGCCGATCAGGGGCATCGTGATGTTGTGTTGTTCCATAACTGAAGAGTTTTTGCCCCGGTCAGTGCAAATCCTGTGCCCTACGCCGACAGTTATGGCAAGCATTTTGCCCGCCACAAGAAAAACAAAACACACGCATTTATGGAAACCAAGACCAAGACCAAAAAGACCGATCGCCGCTACACGGGCGACGCACAGACCGACTTCCACAACTTCTTCGTCGACCAGCTCAAAGACCTCTATTGGGCCGAGCAGAACCTCAAGAAAGGCCTTTGCGATATGGCCGAAGCCGCCACTACGCCGCGCCTGCGGAAGGCTTTCGAAAAACACTACAACGAAGGTGACGGCCAGATCGCCACGCTGGAGAAGATCTTCGAGCTGCTGGGCGAGCGTCCCGAAGCCAAACGCTGCGACGCGATGGCGGGCCTGCTGAAGGAGGCCAAGGGGATCATCGACTCGACCGACGAAGGCAGCATGGTGCGCGACGCAGCCCTGATCCTCGCCGCCCAGAAGGTCGAGCACTACGAAATCGCCTCCTACGGCACCCTCTACGCCCTGTCGGCCTATCTCCCCGAACGTCGTGTAGCCACGCAGATCAAGCGCATCCTCGACGAGGAAAAACGCACGAACGACGCCCTGACGCAACTGGCCGAGACCGTCGTCAACGAGTGCGCCGCCGTAGAGTAACCGCAGGCAAAGGTACTTCGAAGCAGGAAATGCAAGCACCCCCGTCCGGGCATCTTGAAGGGACGGTCCGACAAGTATCCGAAATCGAAAGCACGAGGCTGTCTAACAAGTTTTAGACAGCCTCGTGTATTGATCGGCCAAACAGCCCCGCGACAAGGGCGGATTACTCGGCAAGACGGACCGCCTCGATAATTTCGGCGCCGTGGCGGATGGCCTGCTCGTTGGCGGGGAGCATCTTCCACGCACGTTCGGGGAGCGACTTCTTGAGGCCGACCATCACGTTCTCCATCTCCACGACGGGACGCACCTTCAGGTAACCGCCCAAAATCATCGTGTTGAACAGCTTGGCCTGTCCCATACGGGCACACTCCTCAGTGGCGTTGATCGTGTAGACGGAGATATCGGTACGCGAAGGATGGCGCGTAATGCCGTTGCTGTCGTAGATCAGCGTGCCGCCGGGCTTCACCAGCGCCTCGAACTTGTCCATCGACTGCTGGTTGAGGATGATGGCCGTGTCGAACTCGTGGGCGATAGGCGACGAGATGCGACGGTCGGACAAAATGACGGTGACGTTGGCCGTGCCGCCGCGCATCTCGGGACCGTAGGAGGGCATCCACGTCACCTCGTAGTCCTGCATCACGCCCGAATAGGCCAGAATCTTTCCCATCGAGAGGACGCCCTGTCCTCCGAATCCTGCTATAATAAGGGTCTCTTTCATCGCTAACGTTCTATTTTGGTGTCCTTTACGTCGCCCAGCGGATAGAAGGGCAACATATTCTCCTCTAACCACTTGTTGGCCGCCACGGGCGACATCTTCCAGCCGCTGTTGCACGTCGACACGACCTCGACCAACGAAAAACCGTTGCCGGCCATCGAATTCTCGAACGCCTTGCGGATCGCACGCTTGCACTTGCGCACAGCCGCCGGCGTGTGAACGCTCTGGCGGGTGACGTAGCACACGCCGTCCAGGTGGGCCAGCATCTCGGCGATCTTGTAGGGATAACCGTTCAGCCGCGGGTCACGGCCGTAGGGGGTGGTGGCGGTCTTCATACCCAGCAGGGTCGTGGGCGCCATCTGACCGCCCGTCATGCCGTAGATCGCGTTGTTGATGTAGATCGCCACGA
>CAZHMX010000060.1:0-11717 GCA_964533725.1 uncultured Alistipes sp.
CGCCCGTCCGGCTGGGCCCGACCACGGGCCCAAGGAGGACAGTCGTATCATGACAGCGACTGCACCCGTCGGTCCATGCGTTTTTTATTCCTCCGAAAAGAGGGCTTTGGGGAGCTGATCAATACGGTGGATGCGTACCACCTGGATCGAACGGGGGTGTTTCAGGTTCGCGGGGAGGAAGCCCGAGACGATAATGCGGCGGAAACCCAGACGGGCCGCCTCGGCGACACGCTGTTCGCTCCGCGGCGCGGGACGCACCTCGCCCGAAAGACCGATCTCGCCGGCACAGCAGACCCCCTCGGCGATCGGACGGTCGAAATAGGAAGAGACGACTGACGCCACGACCGCCAGATCCAGTCCCGTGTCAGCCACCTTGAAGCCGCCCGCGAAGTTCAGGAATACATCCTTCTGGTACATCTTCATCCCGACGCGTTTTTCCAGCACGGCCAGCAGCATATTCATCCGCCGGCCGTCGTAACCGGTCGACGAGCGTTGCGGCGTACCGTAGGCAGCGCTGCCGACAAGCGCCTGAACCTCGATCAGATACGGGCGTATTCCGTCCACCGACGCCCCCACGGCGATACCGCTCAAAGGCTCTTCGTAATGGGTCAGCAGGATCTCCGACGGGTTGTCCACAGCGCGCAGACCCTTCTCGACCATCTCGAAGACGCCGATTTCGAACGTCGCGCCGAAACGGTTCTTGATGCCGCGCAAAATGCGGTAGATGTTGTTGCTATCGCCCTCGAACTGCAACACCACGTCGACGATATGTTCCAGAATCTTGGGGCCGGCGATCATGCCGTCCTTGGTGATATGGCCGATGATGATGATCGACGTGGCGGTCGACTTGGCATATTTCAACAGCGCCGCCGCACATTCGCGAATCTGCGGCACGCTGCCGGCCGACGACTCGACCGTCTCCGAAAAGATGGTCTGGATCGAGTCCACGATCACTAAATCGGGCGTCTGGGCCGCCATCTGCTGCAGGATATTCTCGAGCGAGGTTTCGGTGTAGATCAGACACTCGTCGTTGCCGATTCCCAGACGGTCGGCCCTCATCTTGATCTGTTCGGCCGACTCCTCGCCCGACACATAGAGCGTCTTCAAACCGTTGTCGGCCAGCGCGATCTGCAACGAAAGGGTCGACTTGCCGATACCCGGCTCGCCGCCCAGCAGAATCAACGAACCGGGAACCATGCCGCCGCCCAGCACGCGGTCGATCTCGGCATTTCCGAGGTCCAGCCGCCGGTGTTCGCTCTTGCGGATCTCGCGTACGGGGACCGGCCGGCTATCCGAACCGCCCGCGGCCGATTTGGCCACCGCCACCGCCGAACTGCCCCCCGTATCGCGAGCGACAATCTCCTCCGTGAAGCTGTTCCACTCGCCGCACGCCGGACAGCGCCCCAGCCATTTCGGGGCGTCGTAACCGCAGTTCTTGCAGAAATAGACCTTCTTGACCTTTGCCATAACTATTTGAAGAGGAGTCTGTAGAGGTCGTTTCCGTTGGCATAGACCAGGAGCACCAGCAAGATCGCCATACCGATATACTGCGCGATCTCCAGGGCCCGTTCGCCGACCTTGCGGCCCGTCACCATCTCCCACAGCGTGAACATCATGTGTCCGCCGTCCAGTCCCGGGATGGGCAGGATATTCATCACCGCGAGGATGATCGACAGGAAGGCCGTGACGCTCCAGAAACGGAACCAGTCCCACTCGGTGGGGAAGATCGACCCGATGGCGATAAAACCGCCCAGCTCTTCATACATCTTGGTCTGCGGCTTGACGATCATCTTCAGCTGCTGCCAGTAACCCGCGATCTGCCGGCCGGCCTCGCGGACACCCGCGGGGATGGCCTCGAGGAGGGTGAAACGACGCGTCGACACGGGCGGGTACTGCGTCCGGAGCATCACGCCGATACGTCCTTCGGCATCGACCGCCGCCGGCAGCTGCAACAGCTCCCCGCCGCGCACAACCTGCAGCAACAGCGTATCGCCCGCCGACTCCCCGATCACGCGCTGGATCTCGCGCACATCCATCGGGCCGGCCTCCTCGCCGACCGTCACGACACGGTCGCCCGCCTGCAAACCCGCCGCAAGGGCCGATTCCGAAGCGACACTGTCGATGACAAAGGGAATCAACGGAGTAAGCAGGCCGGTATAACCCTTCTCGCGGCGCATCTCGATCAACTGTCCGAGCGGCAGATCGAGGACCACCGTTTCACCGGCGCGGTCCACCTCGACGCGGCGATCGGCATCGGTGATCAACAGCCGGTTGACGATCTCCGTAAAGTCGCCTATCGGTTCGCCGTCGACCGTCAGGATGCGGTCGCCGTTGCGGAATCCCAACTGCCGGCCCGCCTCGTTGAAGGTGTAGCCGTATTGTAGATCGTCGTTGGCAATAAAACTCTCGCCCCACGTAAAGCAGATGGCCGCATAGACGGCGACGGCCAGCAGGACATTCATCGTCACACCGGCGACCATCACCAGAAAGCGTTGCCAGGCGGGTTTGGCGCGGAAGTCGTCGGGTTGCACGGGGGCCGCCATCTGCTCCTTGTCCATCGACTCGTCGATCATGCCGCCGATCTTTACGTAACCGCCCAAAGGCAACCAGCCCAAACCGTATTCGGTGCCGCGCCAGTTGAATTTGAAGAGCGAGAACCAGGGATCGAAGAAGATATAGAATTTCTCGACCCGAATCTTAAAGAGCCGCGCCACGATGAAGTGGCCGAACTCGTGAATGCCCACCAGAAGGGTGAAGCAGAGGAAGAATTGCAAGATTTTCAGAACCATTTTTCAATATTGATCGACAGATTTTTATCCATTCTATTGATTTGCCGCGGAACGGCCCGCGGCGAGATACTCTTCGGCCAGCCGTCTCGACTCCCGGTTGGCGGCCGCCAGATCCTCCAGTCCGGGATGTTCGGCAAACGAGGCACGGGACAAGGCATACTCGATGGCCCCCACGATCTGCGGATAGGCGCACCGGTGGTCCAGAAAGGCCGCAACGGCCCAGTCGTTGGCGCCGTTCATCGTGCAGCCCGCCGTACCGCCCCGCCGCAGACAGTCGTAGGCGATATCCAGCGCGGGATATTTCACACGGTCGACCTCGGCGAAGGTCAGCGTCGGATGGGTCCGAAAATCGAACCGCTCCTGCGGCCGCACGGCGCGTTCGGGATACAACAGCGCGTAACTGATCGGCAGGTGCATGTCGGGTGTGCCCAGCTGCGCCTTGATTCCTCCGTCCTCGAACTCCACCATCGAGTGGACGATCGACTGCGGATGGATCAGCACGTCGATCCGGTCAGGCTCGATCCCGAACAGCCAGTGGGCCTCGATCACCTCGAAACCCTTGTTCACGAGCGTCGCCGAGTCGATCGTGATCTTGTGGCCCATGGTCCACTGCGGATGTTTGAGCGCCTGCTCGGGGGTCACCGCCGCCAGCGCCTCCCGCGGCAGATCGCGCAGGGCACCGCCGCTGCACGTCACGATCAGGCGACGCACCGGCGACACCTCGCCCGTCAGGCACTGGAAGATGGCCGAATGTTCGGAATCTATAGGCAATATCCTGACGTTCTTTTGTCGGGCCAGCGGAATGACGTACGAACCGCCCGCCACTAAACTCTCCTTGTTGGCCAGCGCCAGCTCCTTGCCCGCCCGCACGGCCGCGACCGTCGGGGGCAGACCGGCATACCCCACCAGCGCATTGACCACCGTATCGACACGCGGATCGGCCGCCACCGCAGCGACAGCCTCTTCGCCCGCCAGGACCTCGACCGGCTCGCCCGCCAGCCGCTCCTTCAACGGTGCATAGTACCGCTCGTCGGCAATGACCGCCACGGCGGGCCGAAACTCCAGCACCTGCTGCGCGAGCAGTTCCCACTGGCGGCGGGCGGTCAGCACCGCCACCCCGAACCGTTCGGGATTTTCGCGCACGATATCCAGCGTCTGCACACCGATCGACCCCGTCGACCCCAAAAGCGCCAATCTCTTCATAGCTAAAAAACGATATAGGCCTCCGGATCGACCGGCTTGCCGTTTTGCCACAACTGAAATTCGAACTGCCGCACCTCGCCGTCGCGCACCGAAGCC
Source organism: uncultured Alistipes sp. (assembly GCA_964533725.1). GTDB lineage: Bacteria > Bacteroidota > Bacteroidia > Bacteroidales > Rikenellaceae > Alistipes. The sequence goes on from CAZHMX010000060.1 coordinate 4,089, forward strand.
ATCGTCGAACCGATGATCTCGCCCGCACGGACGCTCTGTCCCACCGTCACTAACGAGGCGGAGAGGTTGCGATAGAGGGTCACCATATTGTTGGCGTGTTGAATTTCAACCAGCTGCCCCGAGTCGGGTGTCCACAGCACCAGCACCACCGTGCCGTCGTTGACGGCGGCCACCTGCGACTCGTTCGACGTTCCGATCACCACCCCGAACTGCTCGTTGCGGGCGTCGAAGCGGCGGGCGATGATCCCCTCGACGGGTTTCAGCAACTCGATCGCCTCGCGCACCGAACGTTTCGACCCGCTCCGGTTCAGCGCATAGGCGCCCTCGCCCTCCATCTGGCTGCGCAGTGCCGAGTCGGCGGCCGAACGGGGCACCGGATCCTTTTGCAGGCGGGTGGTGTCGCTGTCGGGATTGTAGGGGATGACAGGGGTTTTGCCCTCTAAAATCAACGAGATATTGCCGTTGTAGGTAATCATCGAATGCATCACGTGTTCCATCGAGTCCAGTCGCATGATATTGGCAATCAACTGTTCGCGCGACCGGTCGGCCTGCGTGCTGTAGCCGGGCAGGAACTCCAGCACGGGCGTATAGGCCATAAATACGAGGATCAGGATAAATAACAACAGGGCCACGGCCACGAAGGCCGAGAAAAACGATGCGGGCGAGAGGTGCACCGACCACTCTTCGCTGTTGTCGCTCGCGTTCTGCACGCTGACGCGCCGGCGGCGGAACAGGTCCCGACAAAATTCGGTTATCTTTCTGAACAAGGATATCATAACTGTCTGCGGGAGGGAAATAGTTCACTCCTCCCCTTTAACGTACAAAGGTAGCCAAAATTGCCCGAAAAGCATCACGCCCCGGCGTTTTTTTCTTTGCCGTCCGTGCTTTTGTCCCCTCTTTTGTCTCTTCGGCTACCTCGGCGGTGACGGTTTAACCGTCATAACGTGCTGTCAGCGAAGCGGGAACGGCCTCCGCAACAGCCACAGCGGAAACGGAAGGCGCGGAGGAGACCGACGCATGAGCGGCGGCAGGAACAGAAACGGAAAGAGGAACGGAAGATCCGGCAGCGGCAGCTGCGGACCGAGGGGCGTTGCCGAGCGGCAGAATCATCACGCGGTCGGCTTCGGGGTCGCCCGTGCCGAAATCGAATTCGCCCGCACCGTAACCGTTGCCGCCCGACGGATCGGAGGTGTCGGCATCGAAATCGCGCGCCGCAACGAACCGTACGGGAACCGACTCCGCAAAGCCGAACCGCGCGTAAAAACGGCGCAGCGCCGCATCCGCCGGGATCAGCATCAAGGCATCGAAACCCTCCTCGCGGCTGCGGCGGATCGCCTCCTCAATCAACTGTGTGGCAATACCCTGACCGCGGAATTCCCGGGCCGTGGCCACACCGTAGAGATAGCCCGTGCGCCCCAGCTCCGTACGGAACGGCACCCGGTGGACCATTCCCGCCAACCGCCCCTCGCGACGGGCGACAAAGGCGCGGCGACGGCTGTAGAAGCGCATGATAAAGGTGTCGATGAAGTCGTCTCCGTCGCCGAAAGCCTCGCGCCACAGCTCCTTCACCTCGATCTCGTCGGCGTGCATCCTGACCGCCGTGCACTTGTCCAGCAGAAAGGCCGGATGATACGACAATTTGGCGCGCCGCAACCCTTCGAGCCCGAGGTCCTCTTCGCGGTTGATATAGAGATACTCCCGGGAAATTTGTTCGGCAAACAGCCGGTTGATCATCGTGAAGGCGCCGTCGTAGGCCGTGTCGGCCTTCTCGACATGACAGTCGAAGGTGTCGTGGTTGATCGGCGAACCGTAAGTGAAGGCCACCAGGCGGTCGCCGACATAGAGACAGCCGCCCCGCAGCCCCAGCGCCCCGAAGTGGTCGAAGGCCTCGCGCATCGCCTGCTGTTCGGCAGAGAGTTCCGTGGAGAGCTCCCCGGCAGGCTGGACCGACCCATCCGACGCAGTGGCGGAGAGGGCCGCAGCGGCTTCGCGCTGACGGCGCCAGCGGTTTTCCAGCGACAGACACTCGTCGAAACGGTCGGCCGTCAGCGGTTCGTAACGATAGTCGTATTCGGCGGTAAAACGGTTGATGTGGTTGCGTTTGGACTGATAACGGCGTCCGGGTAACGTACTGAGTTCCCCGGCGTTATAAATATAGTCCGACAAATCGCGCGGCGTCGAGAAGGCAAACGTCCCGAAACCCGACCGCCGCACCTGACGGCACCCTTCTGCCGTCAGACCCACCAGCCGCAACCGTTGTCCGTGTTGCTCGGCATCCTCGGCCAGCAGCGGCAGCAACGGCGTAAAATCACCCTCGCCCAGAGGTTGCATATAACCCAACCGGTGGCCGCCGTCGATACGGAAGCGGATGACCAGAAAGCCCCCAACCTCGGCCAGCGCACTGTCGTAGACGGCACGCCAGCAGAACATATTGGCAAAAGCCATATCGCAATTGCGACACTCGCTCGCGCCGACATAACGTTCGACGAGGGCCCTATCGGCCAATGTTATCGGTTTGAATTCAATCATAAAAAGCAATGACAACTCCTCTTCGGCAGCCCCGCACCCGTCCGCAGAAACGACACCCGCCCAACGGTCGCGCAGTCTGCCCGGGCAGGGCAATCCCGGTCAAACGGTCCTGCGGCATATCCCGGCACAGCCCGTATCCGGCCGTTTTACAGCCGACCCGGACAGAGGGATCCGGCCCTCCTTCGAACCGGTTTTGAAAGCTCCGCAAACCGCCCCGTTCTGTTCCGCCGGCCACCCTGCCGGAACGCGAAGAGCAAATTCCCGGCCAAGGCCGCAGAGCGGCCCCTACGGCCGAAACAACCGCCCGCAACGGCTATTCACAGCCTCCGCCGGCGAAATCCGCACACGGATCCTATTCCGGACCTGTCCGAAAGATCCATCGCGGCCTCCGTCCGCGCATAAGAATCCGGCCGCGGGGTTATTCGCAGGCCTTGAGCGACATATCGAGCGACTTGATCTGATGCGTCAGGGCGCCGACCGAGATGAAATCCACACCGCACTCGGCATACGTGCGCAGGGTCTCGAGCGTAATGCCGCCGCTGGATTCGGTTTCGCAACGTCCCGCCACCTTTTCGACCGCCTTGCGCGTCATCTCGGGGCTAAAGTTGTCGAACATGATGCGGTCGGCACCGCCTGCCGCAAAGACGCGGTCGATATCCTCCAGCGAACGCACCTCGCACTCGATGGGAATGCACTTGTTGTGGTCCTTGAGATACTGACGCGCAGCCCTTACCGCCTGCTCGACACCGCCCGCGAAATCGATATGGTTGTCCTTGAGCAGGATCATGTCGAAGAGACCCATACGGTGGTTCTCGCCGCCGCCGATCTTCACGGCCATCTTGTCCAGCACGCGCATGCCGGGGGTCGTCTTGCGGGTGTCCAGCACGCGGGTGTGAAGCCCCTCCAGGCGGTCGACATAGACCGCGGTCTGGGTCGCCACACCGCTCATCCGCTGCATGATATTGAGCAAGATACGTTCGGCCTGCAACAACGAACGCTCCGTACCTTCGACATAGAAAGCCACATCGCCGGGCCGCACGCGGTCGCCGTCCTTGAGTACCTGCTCGAACTTCATCTCGGGATCCAGCCGGTTCAGGACCAGCTGCGCCACCTCGATACCGGCGATAATGCCCTCCTGCTTGCAGAGCAGGCGCATGCGGCCGTGTGCCGAGGCCGGAATGCAACAGAGCGACGTGTGGTCGCCGTCGCCGATATCCTCCTTGATCGCCAATTCGATCAATTCATCCACGAAGGGTTTGTATTCGGGTTTCATCTTCTTACGGTTTTATTTCGGTGCAAAGTTAACCATTTATCCGCAAAAACAAACATCCCGAACCGCCCAATTTGCAACACGAAAGCGGTATTTTCCCGGCACTCCCCTATTCGCTCCACCAATCCTCCGCCCACACCGCTCTCCTTTGCCACCCCGCCGGCAGCGAAACGCGCCGGCTGCGTCTATACTCCGGGAGCGCCAGGCGCCGGCACCCACCCGCCGTCCATCCGAAGGGACAGCAAACCCCGCTATAAAGCAAAATGTGCGGCGATATGCCGCACATTTTCATCTTTAACGGGACCGCCTGCCGCGAAGGGCTGCCTAACGATAGACTTTCGGCTGGGTACGGCCGGTCAACACACGCAGGGCGTTGTATTTGAGGGCGGCCATCTCGTTTTCGCCCGGGTAGACGTGGACGGGGGCGATAAAACGCACATACGACGTAACGATATCGGTCATTGTCCGGTTGTGGGCCACGCCGCCCGTGAGGATGATGCCGTCGACATCGCCCGAAAGCACGGCGGCCATCATTCCGATCTGTTTGGCCACGTTGTAACACATCGCGCGCAGGATCAGATCGGCCTTGGCATCGCCCGCCTTCGCCCGCTCCACGGCGTCGAGGACGGAGTTGGTGCCGATATGGGCCACCATACCGCCGCGGCCGGCCAGCATCTTCTTGATCTCGGCCTCGGTGTAACGCCCCGAAAAACAGAGCTCCACCAACTGGCCCGCAGGCAGCGCACCCGCACGCTCGGGCGAGAAGGCGCCGTCGCCGTCCATGGCGTTCGTGGTGTCGACCACACGGCCTTTGCGGTGGACACTCACCGTACAGCCGCCGCCCATGTGGGCCACGATCAGATTGATCTTTTCGTACTCCAGCCCGTTGCGTTCGCAGTGCAAGCGCGCCGTCGACTTTTGGTTCAGTGCGTGGAAGATCGACCGCCGCGGACACTCGGGCAACCCCGAGATGCGGGCGATATCCTCCATTTCGTCCACCACTACCGGGTCGGCCACATAGGCCTTGACGCCTGCCATTTCGGCCAACTCGCAGGCAATCAGCGCGCCGAGGTTCGAGGCGTGCTCCATCGAAGTATGGGCCAGATCGCGGCGCATGGCGTCGTTCACCTCATAGACACCCGACTCGATGGGCTTCATCAATCCGCCCCGTCCGATCACGGCCGAGAGCGAGTGAATCTCCACATCGTGTGCTTCGAGCGCCTTGAAGATCATATCTTTCCGCCACTCCAACTGGTCGATGACCCGATGGAACCGGGCGATTTCCTCACGCGTATGGTCCAGTTTTAGTTCCAGTTTCAGATCGTCGTTGTCGTAAACGGCGATCTTGGTCGATGTGGAACCGGGATTGATGGCTAAAATCCGGAAATTCATAACAACATTATTTAACGGGTTTCGGTCTTGAATCCCGATCTTGCGGGATAAAAAAACCTGCCCTCGCCGAAGCGAAGACAGGTTTTCCGGGTTCAGCTATTTCGCAGCCAGGCAGGCCAGCGCGATGGAGTACAGCTTGGTCTTCGAGCTGTCGCCGCGCGAAGTCAGCACGCACGGCACCTTTGTACCCATCACCATAGCGGCCAGCTCGCCCTTGCAGAGGTGCGTGGCCGACTTGAAGAAGACGTTGGCCGACTCGATGTTCGGGAAGAGCAGGCAGTCGGGATCGCCCGCAACCGACGAGCCCTTCACCTTCTTGTGCTCGGCCACCTCCTTGTAAAGAGCCACGTCCAGCGACAGCGGACCGTCGACAATGACGTCGCCCAGCTGCCCGCGGTCGGCCATCTTGGCCAGCAGCGCGCCCTCCGTCGAGGAGATCACCGACGGCAGCAACTGCTCCGACGGAGCGATGCAGGCGATTTTCGGGGTCTTGATACCCAGCAGCTTGGCCGTCTGGGCCAGATAGCCGATCTGCTTTTGTTTCTGCTTGAAGTCGGGCAGCGGAATCACGGCCACGTCCGAGATCGTCAGCAGTTTGGGATAGCAGGGCATCTCGACGATCGACACGTGGCTCAACACGCCCTTGGGCGGGAAGAGTCCGGCCTCCTTGTTCAGAATGCCGCGCATGTACTTGTCGGTCGACACCAAACCCTTCATCAGCACGTCGGCCTCACCGGCCACCACGGCGGCCACAGCCTTCTGCACGCACTTCACGTCCACCGCTTCGTCGACGATCTTGAAGACCGAAACATCGATCCCCTCGGCGGCGCAAACCTCCTCGATCGTGGCACGGTCGCCATAGAGGGTCGGCTCGACCAGATCCTCCTTATAGGCGGCATAGACGGCTGCCAGCGTGTGCGAATCCTGACCGTAAGCTACGGCCAAACGTTTCTTTCCCTTTTTTCTTGCCTCGACAACAATGTCGTCCAGTTTCTGTATCATATTGATATTACGGTTATTAAACAGTTCTTACTTAACTAAATTATAGGTGTCGGTGGCGATCACCAGCTCTTCGTTCGTGCAGATGATGGCGGCCTTGACCTTCGAATCGGGAGCCGAGATCAGTTTGTCCTCGCCCTTGACGCCCTTGTTAGCGGCGGCATCGAACTTCAGGCCCAGGAACTCCATATCGCGGCATACGTACTCGCGCAGGTCGTCCGAATTCTCGCCCACGCCGCCCGTGAAGACGATCAGATCCAGACCGCCCATCTCGGCAGCGTAAGCGCCCACGGCTTTGCGTACGCGGTTGTAATACATATCGCGGGCGATGACGGCCATCTTGTCGCCCTCTTCGTAGGCTTTGTCGATATCGCGCATATCGCTCGAAATACCCGTCAGACCCAGCACACCCGATTTCTTGTTCATCATCGTGTCCAGCTCGGCAAACGACATCTTCTCGTGTTCGCCGATGTAGGTGATGGCGCTGGCGTCCACCTGGCCGCAACGCGTACCCATCACCAGACCGTCCAGCGGCGAGAAGCCCATCGACGTATCGAACGACTTGCCGTTCAGCACCGCGGTGATCGAACCGCCGTTACCCACATGGCAGGTGACGATCTTCGAGTTGTTGATATCCAGACCGACGAACTCGGCGCCCGCCTTGGCCACGAATTTGTGGCTCGTGCCGTGGAAGCCGTATTTGCGCACGCGATATTTCTCGTAGTATTCGTAAGGCAGTGCGAAGAGGTGGTTGAAGGCGGGGATGGTCTGGTGGAACGAGGTGTCGAAGACGGTCACCTGGGGAACGCCGGGCAGCACACGGTCGATGGCGTGAATACCCTCCAACGCAGCGGGGTTGTGCAGCGGAGCGATGGCGCAGAGCGAGGCGATCTTCTGCTTGGTGTCCTCGTCGACCAGGCAGCTTACGGGGAAGTACTCGCCGCCGTGGGCCACACGGTGACCGACGGCCTTCACCTCGTCGAGCGACCCGATGACGCCGTGCACGGGGCTCGTCAGCGCGTCCAGCACCAGACGGATACCCGTCGTGTGGTCGGGGATGGGTTGGTGGACTTCGAATTTTTCTTTACCGACCGGCTTGTGCGTGAGGTCGCCCTCGGGCAGACCGATGCGCTCCACAAGGCCTTTGGCCAGCAGCGTGCCGGCCTGGTCGTTCATGTCGATCACCTGATATTTGATCGACGAACTACCGCAGTTCAGAACTAAAACGATCATAAAAGTTTCTGTTATAAGTTGTTAAATATTTGCAAGCACACTTTCGCGACCCGCCCCCGTTCGGACGTGTCCCTATTCGTGCATAAAAGTAGGCATTTTTTTCGAGACGTCAAAATTCTTGAGCAAGTTTGTGGTTTCGTCTTGATGCCGATGCGCTCGTCGGGGCGGGATCGGGACCCCGCCCCTTGCCGCGCGGGCGCTCCCCG
>CAZHMX010000061.1:0-11560 GCA_964533725.1 uncultured Alistipes sp.
GCCCGTCCGGCTGGGCCCGACCACGGGCCCAAGGAGGACAGTCGTATCAAGACACCGAGGGCCGTCCGACGATGCGGACGGCCCTTGATATGCACAGATGGGAGAGGTTACTCGGCGTAGATGTTGAACTCGGTCAGTCCGTAGAAGGTGGTGGACTTCGGAGTGATCTCCATCTTGATGTAGCGGCAGTCGACGCTGGCCGAGAGGACCATCAGACAGTCGGTGCCGGAGATCTGCCAGAACTTGTCGGTCAGCGTACCGCGTACCGTCCAGTTCGAGCCGTCGTCGGAGGTCGAGATACGGATCGACGTGGGGATGTAGCTGCTGCCGTAGTTGATGTAGCGGATGCTCGGCTTCACGGCCGAAACCTTGTACGAGGTGCCCAGGTCGAAGATGAGGTTCTTCACCGAGTTGGCGTACGTCGAGGTCGAGCCGTCGAAGAGGTTGGTCACGTTTGCACCGGTGTCGGCGTTCGTAGCCTTGAAGGCCGAGCGGTCCGAAACGATGGCGCCGCGGATGTTGGCCGTGGTCGGCGAGGGCATGAAGTCGTTGTACTCGGTGGTCACCACGATGTAGGCGATGCCGTTTTTCTCGCTGGTCTTCAGGCCGTCGACCGAAAGACGCAACGGAACGAGGTAGCCGGGCTCGGTGAGGGTCGTGATGTCGGTGAGCTCGGGAGCGATGGCCTCCGAACCGTAGAGCATCGAGCCGATCTTGCACTCGGGGATGTTCAGGTGACCGTCGGGCAGAGCGACGTACGAAGTGCCGTGGGCGGCGTTGTAGGCAGCGATCAGGGAGTTGTCGACCGTGAGGTTAGCGGTGTAACCCGACGTTGCGGGCGAGCTGACGTGGGCCGTGATCGTACCCGCAACCGAAACGCTCGAGCCGGCGGGCATGTGAACGACCGAAGCTTTCAGCACGTTGTCGGTCTCGGTGCTCGACAGGTAGGCGTAGGGCTCGTTGTACTCGGCCGTGTAGACCGAAACCTCGTAGACGTACCAGTAGTAGGACGAGGTGTAGGTCGAGCTCAGGTCCAGACGCAGATAGCGCGCCGCAACCGCACCGTAGAAGGCGCCGTACGAATAGTAGGACTCGAAGAGACCCGACTCGTCGTCGATCGAACCGGCCGACAGCCAGTTCTCGCCGTCGACGCTGTACTCGATACCGGCAAAGGTGCGGATATCCGACCACGAAGAGTAATAGCCGCGGATGGCGACACCGGTGAGGTTCTTCACCTCCTTCATGTCGATGACGACGATGTTACCGGTCTGCTGGGGCATCTTCCAGTAGGTGGAGGTGCTGCCGTCGATGATCTTGTTGTCGGCGCCCTCCTGGGTCCAGCCGTTGGCCATCTCCATCGTACCGACGATCTCGGCAGGCGAGGTGATGGTACGCATCAGGCTGTACGAGGCGGCCACCTTGCAGTAGACGGCCTGCTTCTGCTGGCTGATGGTCACCGACGGATCGGAAACCTTGGTGATCACCAAAGGCATCATGTAGTTCTCGCGGCCCTGGATCTCGGAGGCGAAGCTCGTGTCGCCCAGCTGGAGGTCGACGACGACCTCGCGCTCACCGGCGGGGATGACGATCGACTCTGCGACGATTTCGAGGGCGGCTTCAGGCAGATCCTTATACTCGGCAGCGTCGGCCTGGGCACGGGAGGCCACAAGCGAATAGTCGGCGCCGAGTTCGATGGTCAGATCCTTGGCGAGCTCTTTGGTCAGACTGATGACCACCTGACGGTTGTACTGCGACTTGGGGACCACGCCGATGGGGGTATTCTCGACCGCTGCGTCGATCACATCGGTCGAACCCGAAGTCTGGAGCGTCACGAAAGTCTTCGAGTAATAGTCGGGCAACGTCTCGCCCACCTCGGGGTTTTCGCAGGCGAAACAACCGAGGGCGGCAACGAGAATCATTGCATATTTCCACATATTTTTCATCTCTTTCACTGTTTTTATTAGCGTTTATTATAAGGAGCTGAAGTCGAACTCAGGTTCCCAGGTCGGAACGAGCGAGGAGCCGGTGCAGGTCAGCGTGCGGCCCTTGCCGGTGGCGTCGTTGAAGACACCGCCCTGGCCTTCGTCCATCTTCCAGTAACCCTCCAGACCTTCGAGCGTCGGAGCGACCGCCTTGTGCATGTTGGCCTGCAGCTGGGCCTGCGTCAGACCCTTCGACCACAGACGGATCTGGGCATACTTGGCGTTGGCGTTGAAGTAGGAACCCGACGATGCGATGCTGAAGCCGTTGATCGTGAGCGCCGGAGCTGCGTTGAGCGTTACGTCGGGCTCGCCGTTGACGTAGAGCGTCAGCGTACCGCCGGACGAAACGTAGGCGATGTGGTACCACGTGTTGGGGGTGAAACGGTACTTCGAGTCCACCTGCGAACCGTTGTGCTTAACCTGCAACATATCGAAGTCCTTGCCGGCGTCACCGAAACGGATGTAGATCTCGACACGGTCACCGGAGGGTCTCACGGCGGAGAAGTCGAAGATCGCCTGGTTGTTGATCGAGAAGACGCTCATGTTCAGCAACGTCTCGATGGTCCAGTCGCTCGTGGAGATGTTCCAGGGGTTCTCGGCATCGCTGCGCGGAACGTTGTTGCGGTTGAATACGGGCACGGGCTGGATGAGCGGTTTGTCCAGGAGCAGCAGCCAGCACGAGGTAACCTCGGCCAGACGGGCACCCTCGGCCGACGTCACGCGGAACGGGATGGCATAGGCCTCGCCGTTGGGCGTTTCGAAACTCCGGACCGTCACCTTGGTGGGGGCGGCGGTCACGCTGCCGGCGGGGATGAGCACCTCCTTGTCGAAATCGATGTACTCCGAAGGCAGCACCTCGTAGTTGGCACCGTTCTTCTCGTTGTAGGCGGCCACGATCGAGGGATCGATGACAACCTTGGCCTTGACGTCGATAGCGCTCGGCTTGGCCATGCGGACGGTGAACGAGGTCTCGGTGTCGCCCTTGACCGTCAACGAACCGTTCTGCTGGTTGGCGGCATTGTTGGGTGCGGCTTCGCTGATGTAGACCATATTGTCGATCGCATCGTACTCCGCATCCTCACAGGCCACGGCGGCTGCCAGAAGGCAGGCGGCGAAGCCTATTTTCCATATATTTTTCATAATCGGATTCATTTTTTGATTTAGTATTCGATAACGGGGTTCATGACACCGATAGCCTCACGCAGGTACTTGTAGTTCGTGTCGTACTCCATGTGGTAGGTACCGATACCGCCGATCTTGCCCTTGATCTTGGGGTTCGAATAGCTGGCCATACCCTTCAGCGACTTCATCGACTCGCCGTAGCGGTTGGTGAAGTTCACGCCGCCGTTGGCTGCATACGACTCGAAGTTCTCGGTCCAGATGGTCTTCGAGAGCACCTGCTCGGGGGTCTGGTAGGGGTTACCCTCCTCGTCGAGCGCGCCGAAGGCGTTGACCAGGTTGTTCAGACGGCTGTCGAGGTTGCTGTCGCCGCTGCACGAATAGGCCTGGATGATGAACCAGTCGATGGCGGGGGCATACTTCGCGGGGATGGCGTAGGGCTCGCCGTCGACGGCCAGCATACGGTCCGTACCCGACCACGGGCCGAGGTATTTCGAGAACTCGTCGATCACGATGCCCAGAGCCGACGAGCTCGAGGCGATGTTACCCGACGAACCGTAGTTGGGCTCCAGGTCGAAGTCGAAACCGTCCCAGTTGTACTTGTCGATCGTGTCGACGATCGATTTGACATACTTGCGCACGGCGGGCTCGAAGGAGTCGGCGTCGGTATAGCCCCAGAAGGCGTTGACAGCCTCGCGCTCGGAGCTGTAGCCGTTCTCCGCCCAGTTCTGGCGCACGGCCGAAGGGGTGGTCTGGTCGCCGAGGTTGGCGATGATGAAGCAGACCATCACGCGCAGACCCTTCTTCTCGTAGGCCTCCTTCTTGTCGGCCATCTTCTCGGGCGTCAGGCTGTGCCAGTTGCCCCACATCGAGACGAAGTCGACGCTGTCGGGCAGACCCCGCAACATATTGACCGTCGAGGCGCCTTTGCCGATCCAGTTACCGAACCAACCGAAGGCCACCGAGTGTTTCGACTTCTTGTATGCGCGCAGATTGGCGTAGTACTCCTCGCCGTGGATGCTCTGCTCGGGCGAACCGGTGTAATCCAGCGGCTCGCTCTCCGTCCAGTCGCTGCACGCAACCATAGTGGCGGCCGTCAGAAGCAGTGCAATATTACGAAATATGTTTTTCATTTCTCTAACGTATTAAGTGTTAATTCTTTTTTGCCCACCAAAGGTCGGTATTGTCGCTGTCCTCGCCGTTCGACAACATCTTGACGGCAGCCTGAACGTTGACACTGTTGGTCGAGTACTCGTCCTCCGAGAAGCGCAGACGGCGCTGGCCGCGCTCGGCGGTGATGCCCTGGGCCGAACGGTTGGTCTGTGCGGGGAAGATGTAGGGATAGCCCGTGCGGCGGAAATCGCTCCAGCCCTCCAGACCGAGCGGGAAGCAGGCGATCCACTTCTGGGTGATGATGCGCTCGAGCTTCTTCTCGGCCGAGGCGCTCTCGTCCCAGGCGATGGTCACCTGGCTCTGGTTGGCGATGCTCATCGAGCTGTTGACGGGGTCGGTGTAGTTGGCCGGAACCGACTCGCTGTCGGCCAGGTAGGCATCGGCACCGTTGACGTTCCACTCGGCAAACGACGTCTTGACGCCCTGCTCGTAGAGATCCTTCACCGTGCCGCCCATGCTCCAGCCCTTCAGGGCACCTTCGGCGCGCAGGAAGTAGACCTCCGAAGCGTAGAGGATACCCATCGGCGTGGTCACGTCGACATTCAGGCGCGAATACTTGTTGTATTTGGCCGGCGAAGCGTTGGGGTCGCCCGAACGTACGCCGACATAGCCGCCGGCGTCGAGCTCGGCCTCGCGGAAGTAAGCCTCGCGGCGCGGGTCGTTGTAACCGTTCATATAAGAGGTGATGCAGGCGTTGGCGCGAACCTCACCCCAGCTGTCCACCACGAAGTAGCCGTTCTTGTAACGGTTCTTCAGCTGGTCGTAGGCCGAATCCGAGGCGGCGGTCATCACGCCGACCGAATGGGCCACGGCCTCCTCGGCCTTGGTCTTGGCGTAGTCGGGATCGACCGAGCTGATACGCATGGCCATGCGGAGCTTGAGCGAGTTGGCGAATTTCACCCACTTGTTCGTGTCGCCGTCGAATATGTAGTCCACGGAGGCCAGCGGACGGGAATTCGAGGTGGCTGCTGCTGCGGTGAGCTCGTCGATCACCTCGTCCAGATCCTCGATCATGGCGTGCCATGCGGTGGCCTCGTCGTCGTAAGCCACGGCATACTGGCCGTTGGACATCTTGGTGTAGGGCAGCGGGCCCTGGAAGCTCAGCACGTAGTGCATCGTGGCGATGCGCAACAGACGGGCCATCTGGTAGTAGTAACCTTTGCACTCGCTGCGCTGCTCGATGGTGAAATAGCTGGGATAGAAGTGGTTGAAGTACCAGTCGACGGACCACTTGTTCCAGGCGTCATCCACGTTCCAGGTGGAGAAGAGGGTCGAACGGCTCCAGGTGTTGGGGGCCGTAACGTAGCCGCCGAAGCAGGCCCAGAAGGTGTTGTTACGCTGGCAGGGGTTCTCCTCGGGCGAAGCCAGGCAGTCGAACATCGAGGGGAAATAGGAGGCCAACGGAAGGGCGGTAGGCTGGTATTTGTTGGTGTTATACTCGTCGAATTTCTCGGTGCAGCTACCCAACGCCAGCACAGCCGCAATGGCGGTGATATATTTGAATATTGCTTTCATAATGCGCATTAGAATTGAAGTTTAACGCTGAAACCGATGTTACGCTGGCTCGGCATCATAAAGTAGTCGTATCCCTGGTAGTAGTTCGACGAGGTCGAGGTGGTCAACTCGGGATCGAACGGAGCCTTGCAATAGATCATCCACAGGTTCTTGGCAACGACACCCAACGACATGCGTACTTTGTTGTTGAACCACTTCTGCGGCAGCTGGTAGTTGAGGCTCAGCTCCTGCAGACGTACGTTCGTGGCGTCGTAGGTGTAGTAGATCGACTTGCCGGCGATGGCGTCGATGTAGTCCTTGGCGGTCACGGTGCCTGCATTGACGGCCACACCGCCCTGGTCGCGCAGCTTGCCCGAGCGAACCGACACACCGTAGCGGTCCATCTCGCTCTCGGTACCCGACAGGCAGATACCGCCCAGACGGGCTGCCAGCGTGACGTTCAGGTCAAGACCCTTCCACGAGAAGGTGTTCGTCCAGCCCATGTTGGCCTTCGGCAGCACCGAACCCAGGAAGGTCTCCTTCTGACGCGTCGAGAGCGTGCCGCTCTGCGGATCGACGTAGAGGTCGCCGTTGTAGTCCAGAGCCAGGGCCTGCGAAGCGTAGACGTCGCCCATCGAGCCGCCCTCGGTGAGGTAGATGCGGGCATCGAGCTTGCCCATCGTGCCGACCTGCAGACGGTCCATCTCGACGATCTCGCCCGTGACGGGGTTCACCTCGCCGTTGGCCAGGCGTTTCACGCGGTTTTCGTTCCAGGTGAAGGTGTAGTTGGTCGACCAGCCGAAGTTGCCCCACTTGTTGTTGTAGCCCAAAGCCAGCTCGACACCCTGGTTCTGTACGTTACCGCTCTGCACGATGGCCGACGAGTAACCCGACGACGAGGAGAGGCTGACGTTGAAGGTCTGGTTGTAGGTGTTCGACCGGTAGTAGGTCAGATCGAGGGTGAAGTGCTTGGCCAGGCGGGCGTTCATACCGAACTCGTAGGAGCGGGTATTCTCGGGACGCAGGTTGCGGAAGGGATATACCGACGAGGTGCCCCACGTGTTGCTCTCGCCCTGGAAGGGGTAGTAGATCTTGGTCAGGAAGCGGTCGAAAGCGCTACCTACCTCCGAATACGAGGCGCGGACCTTCAGGAAGTCGATCCACTTGGGCATCTCGGTCATGCTCGAGATCACGCCCGAAAGACCTACCGAAGGATAGATGAACGACGACTTGTCGGAGCCGGCCAGCTGCGAAGCCCAGTCGTTACGCACCGAAGCCGTCAGGTAGAGCATCGATTTCCAGCCCACCTCGACGTTGGCGAAGATCGACTGCGTCTGGTCGTGGTAACCGCTCTGGCCGGGCTTGTATTTGGCACCGTAGTTGATGTTGTGGACGGCGAAGAAGTTGGCTTTCTCCTTCAGGTCGCCGGCGTGGCCGAGGCTCTCGTAGCGTACGTCGTCGATCGAGGCGCCGATGTTGGCCGAGATGTGCCACGTGTCGCAGATGGTCTTGTTGAAGTTGGCCATCACGTCGCCGTAGAAGCTGTTCGAGACGGTCTGCGTGTCGCTGTAGTAACCGTTCTCACCGGCGAATACCAGGTCGGTCGAGGCGTAGCGCTTGTCGGTCGAGCGGGTGTTGGTGTTGTCGATGCGCGCACGGCCCGTCACGTCGAACCAGTCGGTCACCTGCCATTTGAGCGAGGCGTTGGCCATGTAACGCTTCTTGGTGTTCTCGCGCAACATGCGGTTGACGATCCAGTAGGGGTTCTGGAGCGACATACCGTCGTTGCCGTAAGGCCAGTACTGAACGTAGACGTCACGGACGGCGTCGTAGCGCTCATACATACGGATATCCTCGAAGCTCTCGCCGCGGGGGAAGAGGTAGAGGGCCGGGATGGGGTTGAAATACTGACCCTGGGCCGTGAAGTTGCGGTCGTGCTGGATGATGTAGCTGGCACCCAAGTCGAGGGTGAGCTTGTCCTTGGCGAAGGTGGCGGTGTTGCGGATCGTGAAGTTGTAACGGTCGTACTTGTTGTTGGGAACCACGCCCTTCGAGTTGGTGGTAGCCACCGAAGCGTAGGTCTGGTTCTTCTCGGTACCGGTCGAGAAGGTGACGCTGTTCATCACGTTCGAGCCGGTGTTGAAGAACGATGCGGGATCGTAGTTAAGCCCTGCGGACTCCCCCCCCCAGCTGGCTACGGCGCCGGCGGCGTTGATGTAGTTGGTCTGGAACTTGGGCATCATGTAGACGCTCGAGAACATCGTGTTGTTGGAGTAGGTCACCGAGGTCTTCTCTTTCTGACCGCGCTTGGTGTTGATGATCACCACGCCGTTGGCTGCGGCCGAACCGTAAAGTGCGGCGGCCGAGGGACCGGTCAGCATGTTGATCGACTCGATGTCCTCGGGGTTGATATCGGCCACGCCGTCCGTACCCGGCTGGGTGGAGAAGATGCTGTCGCCGCCGCTGGTCGCGGGGGTGAACATCGGAATACCGTCGATCACATAGAGGGCGTTGTTCGACTTGGTCAGCGACTTGGTACCGCGCATCACCACACGGGCGGCACCACCGGCACCGACGGACGAGCTGTTGATCTGCACGCCGGCCACCTTGCCGACCAGCGAGTTCATGAAGTTGGCGTCCTTGACGGTGGTCAGCTCTTCGGACTTGATCTGCTGCACGCTGTAGGAGAGGGCCTTTTCCTGTCGCTTGATACCGAGGGCGGTCACCACGACGTTATCCATCTCTACGGCTGCGTCGGCGAGCGTGATGTCGATCACGCTGCGGCTGGCTACGGCGATCTCCTGGGCGGCATAACCGATCGAGGAGACCTCCAGAACGGGATCTTTGACACCGGCGGGGAGGTTGATGGTGTAACCGCCCGTGATGTCGGTCGAAGTACCGGCGGTGGTTCCCTTCACCAGCACGGTCGCTCCGATGACGGGCGCTCCGGACGCATCGCGGACCACACCCTTCACCGAACTTTGTTGAGCGTATGCCGTAAGACCGCATACGATCAGAAGGAGTGTAAACAGGCATTTGGCTGCCCAATACATTTTGTTGTTCATAACTGATACATTAATTGAAATGGTTTAAGTTTGCTTTGGTTCGATTTTGTGTCGCCGACCTTCCGAAAGTGCAAGTTCCGGCAGGCTTTTCAGACGGCGGCGCAAGGAATGGCTCGGTCTTCAGATCATAGGCGCGCTTTTCTCCTTTTATTAATGCGTTAATATTAAATTAAAATTTTTAATTTCTCTTTCGGGTCTTCGCAGGGCTACCGGCACAAAATGAGCGGGTTACCGCCCCGGAAGCCGGCTCACGAACCGTCGGGCCGCACTTTCCGAGATGCAAATATAACAATTTTTTCATATATCCCGAAGCCCTCTTACAATTTTTTACCCCCCCCCACATTTTTTTATAACAATCCGCGCGATTCGCCCTTCGGCAGCGACAATTCGATTTTCCGACGACGCCTCCGCCAATCCCCCGCAACGCCCCTTCCGGCCGAAAAAATCCGCCCCGCAGGTTTGCACAATGGACAAAAAATCCATAACTTTGCAGGCAGAACAAAAGCTCTTTAACGCCATGAAAAAACTGATTTTGATACTGGCCGCCGCCGTAACGACGCTCACGGCCGCCGCCGACGAGGGTATGTGGCTCCTGCCCTACCTCCAGAAAATGAACGCCGTGGACATGAAGGCCAAAGGCCTCAAACTCAAGGTCGACGAGATCTACAGCCCCGACCGCACCTCGCTCAAGGACGCCATCGTCATCTTCGGCGGCGGCTGCACCGGCGAAATCGTCTCGCCCAACGGTCTGGTCTTCACCAACCACCACTGCGGGTTCAGCTCCATCCAGGCCCTCTCCTCCGTCGAGCACGACTATCTCAAATACGGCTTCTGGTCCAACTCCTACGAGGAGGAGATCCCCGCGCCCGGTCTGGCCGTCCGCTTCATCCGCCACATCCTCGACGTCACGCCCGACATCGTGGGCAACATCCCCGCCATCGCCTCGCAGGAGGAGTATGCCCGCGCCGTGGCCGAAAACCGCAAGCGCATGACCGGCGAGCTGCAGCAGCAATATCCCTGCATGGAGGTCTCCATCCCCTCGTTCTTCGGCGACAACCAGTTCTTCGCCTTCGTCATCGAGGTCTTCGAGGATGTCCGTTTAGTCGGCACCCCGCCCCAGTCCATCGGCAAGTTCGGCGGCGAGACCGACAACTGGATGTGGCCCCGCCACACCGGCGACTTCTCCATCTTCCGCGTCTACGCCGACAAGGAGAACAAACCCGCCAAATACAACAAGGACAACGTCCCCTACAAGCCCGTGAAACACCTCAAGATCTCGACCGCCGGCTACAAGGAGGGCGACTTCGCCATGATTATGGGCTTCCCCGGCAGCACCACCCGCTACATGACCTCCTACGAGATCGACCGCATGCTCGAGATCTCCAACCCCCAGCGCATCTACATCCGCGGCGAGCGTCAGGCCATCCTCAAGGAGGACATGGAGAAGAGCGACAAAGTGCGCATCCAGTACGCCTCGAAGTACGCCGGTTCGTCCAACTACTGGAAAAACTCGATCGGCAAGTCGCGCGGCATCAAGAAGTTGCACGTGCGCGACCAGAAACTCGCCGAGGAGGCCGAGTTCCAGGCCTGGGCCGACGAGCAGCTCCCCGAGGAGGGTTATGCCGACGCCTTAGGCAAGATCAAACACGCCATGGAGTCGAGCAACGACGCCGCAGCCACCCAGCAATACCTCTCCGAGGCCTTCCTGAACGCCGTCGAGATCCTCGGCTCCGTGAGCACCTTCGCCAACGGTCCCGCCGCAGCCAAAGAGTCGCTCGACACCGAGGCCGTGCGCACCCGCGTCGCCCGCTTCTTCAAGGATTACAACGCCCCCACCGACCGCCGCGTGGCCAAGCGCATGCTCGCCATCGCCCGCCAGAACATGAAGCAGCTCCCCTCCTTCTACACCGAGATCGTCGACAAGGAGTTCGGCGGCGACATCGACCGTTACGTCGACCACCTGTACGACAACTCGATCTTCTGCTCCGAAGAGAAAGTCGCCGGACTGATCGCCGACTACAGCCCCGACCGCGTCCTCGCCGACCCCGCATGGCCCCTCTTCGCCTCCGTACTCAACCTCTACTATGAGGTCGCACCCCTCCTCCGCGCCGCCAACACCGAGTACGCCGAGGGTCACCGCAAGTACATCGCCGGCAAAATGGCCATGAACCCCGCCAAAGCCTGGGCCTCCGACGCCAACTTCTCGATCCGTCTGACCTATGGTCAGGTCCTCCCCTATGAACCCCAGGACGGCGCCACATACCACTACTACACCACCCTCAAAGGCGTCATCGACAAGGAAGACCCCGAAAACCCCACCGAGTTCACCGTGCCCGAAAAACTCAAAGAGCTCTACAACACCCGCAACTACGGTCCCTACGCCAATAAGAAAGGCGAGCTCCCCGTGGCCTTCCTCGCCAACTGCGATATCACCGGCGGCAACTCCGGGTCCCCCATCATGGACGCCAAAGGCCGGCTCCTCGGACTCGCCTTCGACGGCAACTGGGAAGCTATGTCCGGCGACGTCGCCTTCGAACCCTCCCTCCAGCGCACCATCTCCGTCGATATCCGCTACGTCCTCTTCATCATCGATAAATTCGCCGGCTGCCACCGCCTCATCGACGAACTAACAATCGAGAACAAATAGCGGGGACGCCAGAAGGTGGATGTTCTTGACAGCGACTGTCCTCCTTGGGCCCGTGGTCGGGCCCAGCCGGACGGGCGAAC
>CAZHMX010000062.1:0-11381 GCA_964533725.1 uncultured Alistipes sp.
GAGATGAGGTTGACGGTGACGTAGACCTCGGCGTGGAAATCGGCGGGGAAGAGGGGGCGCAGTGCGCGGTCGATCAAGCGGGCCACGAGGATCTCGCTGTCATTGGCTTTGCCCTCGCGCTTCATGAAACCGCCCGGGTAGCGGCCTGCGGCGGCGTATTTCTCTTTGTATTCGACCTGCAAAGGCATAAAGTCGGTTTCGGGTTTGGCCTCTTTGGCGGCCACAACGGTGCCCAGCAGCATCGTGTCGCCCATACGAACCACCACCGAACCGTCGGCCTGTTTGGCCAGTTTGCCGGTTTCGATCGTGATTTGACGACCATCGGCCAGGGTGATGGTCTTTTGTACGGCGTTGTAGAGTCTCTTTTCTTCCATAATATCTAATGTGTCCAAATAAATTTCGTCGTTGGGTCCGGCTCGCTTTAATACCGCAAAACGGGGTCGCCCCGAAGGACAACCCCATTTCTCGGTCCCGCGTATTACTTACGCAGGTTGAGCGTTTTGATGATGTTGCGGTAGCGCTCGATGTCTACCTCCTTCAAATACTCGAGCAGCTGGCGACGCTTGCCGACCAGGCGCAACAGGGCGCGCTGCGTACCGAAGTCGTGGCGGTTCTGCTTGAGGTGGTTCGTAAGGTGGCTGATACGGTACGAAAACAACGCGATCTGGCTCTCGGGCGAACCCGTGTCGGTGTTAGACTTGCCGTACTGGCCGAAAAGCTCCTGCTTTTTCTCTGATGTTAAATAAGGCATAATTTTTTGGTTTTTTAACATTCCACTCCACGACGCATTCCCCTTACCGTGAATAACGCCGGAGCGTGGCGCAAAGGTACGCATTTATTCCCAAAGGCCAAGGATTTCCGCAGGTTTTATTCGCTTTTTGTGCGCTTTTTTTGAATACCCCGATGAAAAAATGTATTTTTGTGGCCTAAAATCGAGTAAGAGGATGAGAAAAAGCGGTTTTGCACGATGGATAACGGCGGCGAAGCGGAGGTTGACGGCTGTGGCCGGGGCCGGGGTAACGCCGTCTGGAATGATGCCTGCCGAAGTGGTGCCGGCCGGAGCGATGCCTGCCCGGGCGATGCTGCGTGCGGCGAGGTCGGCGGCGGGTGCTGCCGCGATGACGGCGGCGGTGTTCGTGACGGCGGCCGTGGCGTGCGGTTGCCGGCCGGAGGCGACCTATGTCCGGGCCGAGGGAGCCATGCTCGGCACGACCTATCGTGTGGTGGCCGATGCCCCCGGGGTGACGTCGGCCGAACTGTTTGCGAGGATGGCCGCGCTGGACGGCGAGATGAAGGCCTCGATGTCGCTTTTTGACGACGCCTCGCTCCTGCAGCGGCTGAACCGCAACGAGACCGACTCCGTCGACCGGCATATCGAGGCCAATTTGCAGTTGGCCAAAGTGTTGTCCGCGTGGAGCGACGGCACCTACGACGTCACGGTAAAACCCCTGGTCGAGGCCTACGGCTTTGCGGGCAAAGACCGCACGGCGCTGCCCGACGTGGATTCGATGCTGCAGTTTGTCGGCAGCGACAAGGTGCGGATCGAGGACGGCCGGCTGCTGAAGAGCGATCCCCGCGTGCAGCTCGATTTCAACTCCATCGCCAAGGGATATACGGTCGACTGTGCCGCGGCGCTGGTCCGTGCGCTGGGCGCACGCAACTATTTGGTCGAGATCGGCGGCGAGATCCGGGCCGAGGGGGTCAATGCCTCGGGGCGGCCGTGGCGTATCGGCGTGGAGCTTCCCGTCGACGACGCCTCGATGCAGAACAACGGAATCGACTGCCGGCTGCAGCTCTCCCGTGGCGGAATGGCCACTTCGGGGAACTATCGCCGTTTCTATATCGACTCGCTGACGGGCCGCAAGGTGGCCCACACGATCGACCCCCGCACGGGGCGCAGCGCGCTGTCGCGTCTGCTGTCCGTTACGGTGGTGGCCGACAGCTGCTCTTTGGCCGATGCCATGGCCACGATGTTGCTGGCCATGGGCGAGCGCCGGGCTGCGGCGTGGGCCGACGAACACCCCGATGCGCGTCTCTGCTTCATCCTCTCCGATACGCTCGGCGAGGGTTTTGTCACCCGCTTCACCCCTGCAATGAAAGAACTGTTAATCAACACGAATGAATAATGAAACAAGCTCTATTTCTTTATAATACCCGTTCGGGTCGCGGCACCATCGCCCGCAATATCGATGCGATCCGCGCGGTCTTTGCCCCGAAATACGACCTCGTGGTCGAGGGGATCGACTTTGCGAAGAACCCCTTCGACGCACATCCGGAGGTGCAGCTGGTGGTCGTGGCGGGCGGCGACGGCACGGTGAACTACGTGGCCAACCGGATGAAGGAGCGCAACCTCGACGTGCGGATCGGCGTGATTCCCGCGGGTACGGCCAACGACTTCGCCGGTGCCTTGGGGATGGATCACGACCCCGTCCGGGCGGCGCGGCAGATTGTCGACGGGGTCGAGCAGCGGGTGGACTGCGGCCGCGTCAACGGATTGCACTTTGTCAACATCTTCTCGTTCGGTCTCTTTACGACCACGTCGCAGCGCACCCCCGACGAGCGCAAACACAAAATCGGTAAATTGGCCTATATCCTCGAGGGAATCAAGGAGTTGCGCCGTATGCACGCCGTCCCTCTGAAGGTGGTGGCCGACGGCCGGAAGTTCGATTTCAACGCCCTGATGGTCCTTGTCTTCAACGGCGAGACGGCCGGCAGTTTCCATCTGGCACGCCGCGCCTGCATCCAGGACGGGGTGCTGGACTGTCTGTTGCTCGAACACCGCAATATCTTCCTCTCGTGCTGGGCGATGATCCGTTACCTGCTGGGCGGCAATCCCCGCAGCGTATACCAGCTCCGTGCCCGTCATATCGAGATCACCTCGCCGATCAACGAGCCGACCGACGTCGACGGTCAGAAGGGAGCGGAGTTCCCGCTGACGGTCGATTGCCTGGCCGGTGCCCTGCGTGTGCTGTGTCCCGAACGTAAATAACTTCAAAAAGAGACTTTTATGGCCAGAAAAAAACATCAGCACCCGCTTATCGAGGGGCTGGAGATCACGACGCTTGCCGCCGAGGGCAAGGCGATGGGACGCTGGAACGACACGGTGGTCTTCGTGCCGATGGTCGTTCCCGGAGATGTGGTCGATGTGCAGATCCGCGTCAAGCGCCGCCGCTATATGGAGGGTTATGTGACGGCTTTTCGCAAACGCTCGCCGTTGCGGGTCGAACCTTTCTGTCAGCATTTCGGTGTTTGCGGCGGCTGCAAGTGGCAGAACCTGCCCTATGAGGAGCAGTTGCGGCTCAAGACCCAGCAGGTGCGCGACCAGCTGGTGCGTATCGGCAAGATCGAACTGCCCGAAATCGCCGGCTGTCTGCCGTCGGCCGAGACGCAGTTTTACCGCAACAAACTGGAATTCACCTTTGCAGACCGCCGCTGGATGACCGCCGAGGAGATCGCCTCGGCCGAAGAGATCGCACCGGCGCCCGCCGTCGGTTTCCATATCCCGCAGATGTTCGACAAGGTGCTGGATATCGAGAAGTGCTGGCTTCAGCCCGACCCCTCGAATCCGATCCGCATGGAGGTCAAGCGCTTCTGTCTGGAGCACGGATACACCTTCCACAACGCCCGCAACCACTGCGGTCTGATGCGCAATATGGTGATCCGCACGGCCTCGACGGGCGAGGTGATGGTCGTGGTGGTCTTCGGCGAGGAGGACCGCGAGCGGATCGGGGCCCTGATGGACCACATAGCCGGCTCTTTCCCCGCCGTCACGTCGCTCTTTTATGTGGTGAATACCAAGTGGAACGACTCGACGGGCGATCTGGATCCCGTGCTCTACGGCGGCAAGGACCATATCGTCGAGGAGATGGAGGGTTTGCGCTTCAAGGTCGGCCCCAAATCGTTCTACCAGACCAATTCGCGGCAGGCTTACGAACTCTACAAGGTGGCCCGCGATTTTGCTGCGCTCGAATCTTCGGATACCCTGTACGACCTCTATACGGGTACGGGTACGATTGCTAACTTCTGCGCCTCGCGCTGCCGGCGTGTCGTCGGCATCGAGTATGTCGAGGAGGCGATCCGGGATGCCCGTGTCAATTCGCAGATCAACGGAATCGGCAACACGGTTTTCTATGCCGGCGATATGAAGAAGGTTCTGGACGATGAATTTATCGCCCGCAACGGCCGTCCCGACGTGGTGATCCTGGATCCGCCGCGTGCGGGTGTCGATCCCGAGGTGCTGGAGGTGATCCTGCGCGCCGCCCCCCGCCGCATCGTCTATGTGAGCTGCAATCCCGCCACGCAGGCCCGCGATCTGTCCCTTCTGGATGTCGCCTACCGCTGTACGGCGGTGCAGCCCGTGGATATGTTCCCCCACACGCACCACGTTGAAAACGTCGTCCGCCTCGAGCGCCGATAGGGTAGCGGGGCGGTCTTGATACGACTGCGCCCGTCCGGCTGGGCTGGACCACCAGCCCAAGGAGGACAGTCGTATCAAGATGCCGCGGCCGGTTATTGAAACAGACTGAAATGGACGCTGCCGTATGTGCGCAGCTCGACAAAACGGGGGTGCGCGCTGAAATCGAAACGGTCGGAGTGCTCGAAGATCAGAAGACCGTTTTCGCGGAGGATTCCGCCGTCGAGCACTAAGGGGATAATCTGTTCGCTCTCCTCCAGGTCGTAGGGCGCATCGGCGAAGACAAGGTCGAAGCGCTGTTTGGGACAGCTTTTGAGATAAAGAAAGGCATTGGCCTTCACGGCGTGGAGCTGCTCCATGCCGAACGAACGGGCGGTCGTGCGGATGAAATTGTGGTGTACGGCGTTGATCTCGACCGAGACGACGCTGCGTGCTCCGCGCGAACAGAATTCGTAACTGATAGACCCCGTGCCCGAAAAGAGATCCAGCACGTCGCACTCCTCGAAATCCACCCGGTTCGCCAGGACGTTGAAGAGGTTCTCTTTGGCGAAATCCGTCGTGGGACGCGCCCGGAGGTTGCGGGGCGGATGGATCATCCGGCCGCGGTGGATGCCGCTGATTATTCGCATAGCACCTTACGGAAATGTTCGCGCACGAGCCGTTCGACCGGTTTCGGGGTGCCGGCGGCGAGCAGGAGGGTCTCCGTCGAATGGATGTCCCGCAGGCGCGTGAGATAATAGAGTCGTTCGTCGTCGTCCTCGGCGACGATCACCTCCGCCAGGCGCAGCTGTCCCTCGTCGTCGTATACCTTTATATATAAGAGCGTGCGCTCGACCTCTAACCACAGCACCGAACGGGTGGCGGCGGGCGTGTGGAGCAGCGGCGAGGTGAAGCGGATCTTTTCGCGGATCGTCTCCCCGAAACACTCCAGCACCGAACGCTCGACGGCCATCACGGCGACGATGTCGGCCTCGGGATCGCTCGTGACGACCGTTTGCGACGCCCGTGCGGCCATGCCGGCCAGCTCCAAATAGGCGGCCGAACGCTCGGGATCGAACATTTCGGCGGGGACCAGCTGGGTTTGGGCGCTCGACACCACCGCGACGATCTCGTCGGCCCGTGCGGCGCGGGAGAGGTCGAAACGACAAGAATGACCATCCGATGCGAGTCGGATGGTCATTCGTTGTGGGTTTGCAGCGGGATTAGTCCTCCCAGTTGCCTGCTTCATTGTTACCTCCCTCCATCGAACCGAACTTAATGCCGGGATATTTGTTGAGGTTGTGGATGTCGTTGTCGATATCGTTGATGATCTCCTGACGATAGGTAACCGTGTCGAGGTAAACCTTGTAAGGCACGCGGCACTCGACGACGGGGATCACGACCTTCGACTCGGTGGCCAGCTGACCGGCAAAGAGCAGATACTCGACGGTGTTGTTGGTGTAGGGCACGTAGCGCAGGTTCTTGACCTCCTCGACGGAGAGCTTCTTGGGGGCGAAGATGGTGTCGATGACGGCGATGGTGAACTGCTCGACGTTCTTCTTCTTCAGACGCTTCAGCTCGGCCATAGCCACGGAGTCGTCCTCGTCGACGATCTTGCGCTCCAGAACGAGGCTGTCGTTCAGGACGAAGTTGATCAGCGAGTCGAAGTTGTCGGTAAAGTGCATATACTTGGTCTTATATGCACGCTCGGCGGTACGGATGTCCTTGATGCGGTCGATGACGGCTGCATTACGCGTTTTCTTCTCCGCCTCGTAGTTGATAGGCGTCGAGATCTGGATGTAGATCACGTAGACCAGCGCCAAGATGGCGAGCGCCAGAACAATTTGTAGAATTTTTTTTACCATTTTGTTTATTTGTTTTAAGTTTGTATCGTATTTTTACGGTGTTAAATCGTGCGACTTATGTACAATGCCAATATCGCGTCCCAAATTTACGCTAAAATTTGTTTTGAAACAACATTTGGGCAGAAAAAAATCATAGAAAAGCTCGCAAACTACCTCGCGAGTGACGATTTTACGCGAATTTTCGTGCTCAACGGCTATGCCGGAACCGGAAAAACCACCCTGATCGCCGCTCTGGTGGGGGCGTTGCGCGAGGCGGGCGGGCGGACAGTGCTGCTGGCGCCGACGGGCCGCGCGGCCAAAGTGCTGGCTTCGTATGCGGGCGACAAGGCGCTGACGATCCACAAACGGATCTATCGCGAACGGACCAATGCGCAGTACGAATCCAGCTTTTCGCTCGACCTGAACCGCGAGCGCGACACGCTCTTTATTGTCGACGAGGCCTCGATGCTGGCGGACGGCTCCTCGGACGGCCCGTTGTTCGGCAGCGGCTCGCTGCTGGACGATCTGGTGACCTACGTCCGCCGGGGCGAGCGGTGCCGGCTGATGTTGGTGGGCGACGCGGCGCAGCTGCCTCCCGTGGGTGCGGAGTGCAGTCCGGCACTCGATCCGCGGATCCTGGAGCGTTACGGCGAGGTGGAGTACGGCGTGATGGACGAGGTGGTGCGCCAGCAGACCGAATCGGGGATCCTGTTCAACGCCACGCTGGTGCGCTGCATGTTGGAGCAGGGAATCTATGCCGTTCCCCGCCTTCGGACGTCGTTTGACGATGTGGTGAACCTCCCGGGCGCCGATTTCCTGGAGACCCTCCAGGACTGTTACGACCGCTACGGCCGCGACGAGGTGATCGTCATCACGCGTTCGAACAAACGGGCCAACCGCTACAACGAGGGGATCCGCCGCCACGTCCTGGGGGCCGAGGAGGAGATCGAGAGCGGCGATATGCTGATGATTGTCAAAAACAACTATTACGTCACCGGGCAGGCGGGCGAGGAGTGTCCGATGAACTTCGTGGCCAACGGCGATATCGCGCGGCTCAAGCGCCTGCGCCGTTTCGAGGATCTGTACGGATTCCATTTCGCCGAGGCGGTGCTCTCGTTCGGCGACTACGACGACACGGAACTTCACGGCAAGATCCTGCTGGACACCATCACCTCCGAGTCGCCCAACCTCACGCGCGAACAGAACGACCGGCTCTTCGCGGAGGTCGAGAAGGACTATCTCGACATCAAGAGCCGGATGAAGCGTTTTAAGGAGATCCGCGAGAATCCCCACTACAATGCCTTGCAGGTGAAATTCGCCTATGCCGTGACGTGCCACAAGGCGCAGGGCGGCCAGTGGCGGGCGGTCTTTGTCGACCGTTTTCTGTTCGGCGACGAGGAGATGACGCGCGACCGCCTGCGCTGGCTCTATACGGCGATGACCCGTGCCACCGACCGCCTCTATTTCGTCAATTTCGGCGACGATTTTTTCGAACAGTAACGCCTAATATATACAAGGTATGACCGCAATGCGCCATCCCCGGAATCTGCTTTTCCGCCGCGGATTCCGCCCGTTCGGTCCGATGCCTTCGATTTGTTGTAAAAAACGGACCATATCATGGAAAACATCATCGTAGAGTCCCATCCCTGGGAGCCTTTCGTTCCGGCGGGGGCCAGGGTGCTGATCTTGGGAACCTTTCCGCCGGGAAGCCATCGGTGGAGCATGGATTTCTATTATCCGAACCGGACGAACGACTTCTGGTTTATGATGGGACTGCTCTTTCTGGGCGACAGGGATGCCCTTTATGACCGGGCCGCCCGGCGTTTCGATCTGGAGGCGATCCGGTCGCTGATGACCGAAAAACGGATCGCCCTGAACGACACGGCCCGAAAAGTCCGGCGGCTCAAGGGAAATGCCTCCGACAAATATCTGGAGATCGTGGAACCGGTACCGCTGTACGACCTTTTGCGCGGGATGCCCGACTGTCATACGGTCGTGACGACGGGCGAGAAGGCTGCCGGCGTCGTTGCCGAGCTGACGCATACGGAGGTCCCCGGGATGGGCGCCATGGTTACGTCGGCCGACGGACTGGAGATCTGGCGCATGCCCTCGACCAGCCGGGCCTACCCCTTGCCGCTGGCGGAGAAGGCCGCCTGTTACACGAAGGTGTTCCGCCATACGGGCATTCTGTAAAGGCCTCCTTGCAAGCGAATGGTGCCGGCTATGGATGGATCCCGCTCCGGAAGGTTGCCTATTTCGTATATACGGAAATAGGGAAACGGCGTGCCGGGGCGGGCGAAGTGGTCTCTTTTTGTTCTCTTTCGAGATGGCGTTTGTGCTTCGGATTTGTAAAAAAGCGCAAAAAGTGCTACCTTTGCATACCAAACAATTCCGGTAAGTATCGTGGCCAAAGAGAAAAAAGAGAACAAAAAAACGCCTTTGATGGACCAGTACAACCAGGTCAAGGCGGCACATCCCGATGCCATTTTGCTGTTTCGCGTCGGCGATTTCTATGAAACCTTCGGCAGCGATGCGATCAAGGCAAGCTCGATACTGGGCATCACCCTGACCCGCCGCGGCAACGGTTATGCCACCTCCACGGAGCTGGCCGGATTCCCGTATCACGCCATCGACACCTATCTCCCGAAACTCGTGCGCGCCGGTGAGCGTGTGGCCATCTGCGAGCAGCTGGAGGACCCGAAAACCGTCAAAAACAACGTGGTCAAGCGCGGGGTGATCGAACTGGTGACTCCGGGTATCGTGCTGGGCGACAATATATTGGCCAATAAGGAGAATACCTGGCTGGCGGCCGTCTGCTTCGGGCGAAAGGCTACGGGCGTGGCCTTTCTGGATATCTCGACCGGCGAGTTTTATGTGGCGCAGGGCGACGACCGCTATGTCGACAAGCTGATCTCGAATTTCGGCCCCAAGGAGGTGGTCTACCAGCGCGACCAGACCGACCGTTTTCATGCGGCCTTCGGGTCGAAACTCTACACCTACAAACTCGACGAGTGGGTCTTCGCCGAGGAGGTCAACCGCGAACGGCTGTGCCGTCAGTTCGGTACGCAATCGCTCAAAGGCTTCGGTATCGAGGAGCTCTCGAGCGGAATATCGGCGGCGGGTACGATCCTCTACTATCTCGACTTCACGGAGCACAAGCTCACGGCCCACGTCGACTCCATCGCCCGCATCGACGAAAACGACTACGTCTGGATCGACAAATTCACGATCCGCAATCTGGAACTCTTCTCCTCGAACGGCGAGGTCTCGCGCAACTCCTTTGCCGACAGGATCGACCGCACGCTGACCCCGATGGGCGGCCGTCTGCTCAAGCGGTGGATCTCGCTGCCCGTGAAGTCGGTCGCGGAGATCGACCGGCGGCTCGATATCGTCGAACATATCGTCCGGGAGGGCGATCTGGCCGATGCGCTTCAGGAGCGGATCGAGTTGGTGGGCGATCTGGAGCGTATCGCCGCGCGGATCGCCACGGCGCGCGTGCTGCCCCGCGAACTGGTGCAGCTGAAGCATTCGTTGGCGGCGGTCGAGTCGCTCAAGGGGTTGCTCGAGTCCACAGGGCATGCGGGACTGGTCGATCTGGCGGGAAAAATCGACCTGCTGACCCCGGTGCGCGACCGTATCGGCGAGTGTATCTATCCCGACCCGGCGAACCAGATCGCCAAAGGCGGCGTGATCGCCCCGGGGGTCGACCCCGAGCTGGACGACCTGCGCAATATCGCCACGCACGGTAAGGAGGTTCTGGAGACCATCCAGCAGCGCGAGAGCGCCCGCACGGGGATCCCCTCGCTGAAGATCGGCTACAACAATGTTTTCGGCTATTTTATCGAGGTGCGCAACACCTACCGGGAGCGTGTCCCGGCCGACTGGATCCGCAAGCAGACCCTCACCTCGGGCGAGCGTTACATCACCGAGGAGCTGAAGGAGTACGAGCAGAAGATTCTGGGGGCCGAGGAGCGGATCCTGGCCATCGAGCAGCGCATTTACGGCGAGCTGATCGCCTTCATCTCCTCCTCTTTGGGCCGGCTGCAACGCGATGCGGCCCTTGTCGCGCGTCTGGACTGTCTCTTGTCGTTCGCCTTGCTGGCCCGCGAGCGCGGCTATGTCCGTCCCGTGCTGGATGAGGGCCGGGTGATCGAGATCCGGCAGGGGCGCCATCCGGTGATCGAGATGACGCTGCCCGTCGGCGAGCCCTATATCCCCAACGACGTGCGTCTGGACAACGATTCGCAGCAGATCGTCATGATCACGGGTCCCAATATGTCCGGTAAATCGGCCCTGCTGCGTCAGACGGCCTTGATCGTGCTGATGGCGCAGATGGGCTCCTTTGTTCCGGCGGCCGAGGCCCATATCGGCGTCGTCGACAAGATCTTCACGCGTGTAGGGGCGTCGGACAACATTTCGCAGGGCGAGTCGACCTTCATGGTCGAGATGCTCGAGTCGGCCAGCATCCTGAACAACATCTCCGACCGCAGCCTGATCCTTCTGGACGAAATCGGCCGCGGCACAAGCACTTACGACGGCATTTCGATCGCCTGGGCTATGGTCGAATATATCCACAACCACCCTTCGGCCCGCGCCAAGACGCTCTTCGCCACGCACTATCACGAACTTAACGAGATGGAGCAGATGTTCCAGCGTGTGAAGAATTTCCACGTCTCCGTGCGCGAGGTGGACGGCACGGTGGTCTTTCTGCGCAAGCTGGTGCGGGGCGGCACCGAGCATTCGTTCGGTATTCATGTCGCGCGTCTGGCCGGTATGCCCGCCTCGATCGTGGCCCGCGCCGAGGAGATCCTGAAAAACCTCGAGCAGGTCTACGGCTCCGGCGAGATCGTACCCAGTTCCAGCCCCCGCCGCCGTTCGAAGCGCAGCTCCTCGGCGAATCTTGTCGCCACGGCAGCCGCTCCCGTCGAACAGCCGTCGGTGCAGTTGTCGATGTTCCAGCTCGACGACCCGGTGCTGATACAGATCCGCGACCAGCTCAAAGGTCTGGATATCAATTCGCTGACGCCGCTGGATGCGCTCAATAAGCTCAACGAGATTAAGAAGATTACGGGGTTGTGACGCGTGTTGCGCTCGTCGGGGCGGGATCGGGACCCCGCCCCTTGCCGCGCGGGCGCTCCCCGGTC
>CAZHMX010000063.1:0-11051 GCA_964533725.1 uncultured Alistipes sp.
GGGTTCGCCCGTCCGGCTGGGCCCGACCACGGGCCCAAGGAGGACAGTCGCGTCTATTCGGAGCAGTCAACCCGCACGGTTTTCCCGGCCTTGCAGCATACGGTTGTGGGTTCGTTGCCGGGGAGGCGGAGGGTGACGGGCTGGGTGGTTGCGGAGGTGAGGGAGAGGGAGGTCACGCGGTTGTTTTTCCAGGTGCAGTCGACGACGATACCGCCGCGGGCGCAGAGGCCGCGGAAGGAGCCGTCGGGCCAGGCGGGGGGTAGTGCGGGGAGGATGTCGATTCCGTTGTCGTGGCTTTGGAGGAGCATTTCGGCGATGCCGGCGGCGCCGCCGAAGTTACCGTCGATCTGGAAGGGCGGGTGGGCGCAGAAGAGGTTGGGATAGGTTCCGCTGGACCATCCTTCGCCGGGGAAGGTGGCGGGTTCCCAGAGGCTGCGGAGGAGCGTGAGTGCGCGTGCGCCGTCGCGCAGACGGGCCCAGAAGCAGACTTTCCAGGCCCGGGACCAGCCGGTGCCGCCGTCGCCGCGGCGGTTGAGCACGACGCGGCAGGCCTCCATCAGCTCGGGGGTGCGGCCGAAGGTGAACTGCGTGCCGGGATGGAGCGCGAAGAGGTGGGAGACGTGACGGTGGTGGATATCCATCTCGCGATAATCCTTCAGCCACTCCTGCAGATAACCTTCGGCGCTGATCTGGTCGGGGGGCAGCTGCCCGAGGGTCTTTTCGAGCTGTGCGACCAAAGCGCTGTCGGTTCCGAGCACCTCGGCGGATTCGATCACGGCGCCGAAGAGCTCGCGCAGAATCTGCGTATCCATCGACGAACCCATGCAGACGAAGGTCACCTGACGGTCGCTCTCGTCGTAATAGCCGTTCTCGGGCGACGATGTGGGTGCCGTCACAAGATAGTGGTTTTCAGGCTCTTCGATCAGGTTTTCGAGGAAGAACTGCGCTGCTCCGCGCATCACGGGATAGATCTCTTTCAGATATTCCGTGTCGGGATGGAACCGGTATTGTTCCCAGAGATGGAGTGCGAGCCAGGCGCCGCCGGTGTTGGTTGCGCCCCAGGAGGGATCCTCGGCGGGGGCGGTGAAGTTCCAGGCGTTGGCCAGGACGTGGGCGCACCAGCCGCCCGTGCCGTAGAAGTCGCGCGCGGTCCGTTCGCCCGAAGCCACCAGACGCTTGGTGTACTCGATCAGCGGACGCTGCAACTCCTGAAGGTTGCCCGGGCCGGTGATCCAGTGGTTCATTTCGACGTTGATATTCAGGTGATAGTCGCCTTTCCACGGGGTGTTGACCGTGTTGGCCCACAGGCCCTGCAGGTTGGGCGGCAGCGAGCCTTCGCGTGCGGAGGAGATCAACAGATAACGGCCGTATTGCAGGTAGAGCGCGGCGAATGCGGGGTCGGTCGCCGCATCGCCCTCGGCCAGTGCGCGCAACCGCTCGTCGGTCGGCAGGTCGGGGGCCTGACCCAAGTCGAGCGCCACGCGGTTGAAGAGTTCGCCGTGCGCGGCCGTATGCCGGCGCCGTACGCGGTCGAAGTCGGCGGCCGTGAGATCCGCCGGGCGTTCGGCGGGCATCTCGCCCCAATAGTCGGTCGCGGCGGTGATCCAGATCACGGCTTCGCGGCTGTTTTTCACCGAGATGGTCGCGGCGGCCGTGTCGTAGCTCACATAGTCGGCGGCCACCTTCACGCGACAGCGGTAGCGGACCCCGTCGGCCCCTTCGCAGCCCGGTTCGAGCATCCCGGCCAGAAGCAGCGAGTTGCCGTCGACCTGCGCGCCCATGCCGGGACGGTCGAGCGAGAGGGTGAACTGCAACGCTCCGCCCTCCGACGCGCGCAGCCGGATTCCCATCACGTCGTCGGGTTCCCGGGCCACCAGATACTCGCGGGTGTAGCGGACCCCGTCGAGGTCGAATTTCGTGTAAGCCGTTCCCGTTGCGAGCTGCAATCCGCGTTCGTAGTTTTCCGCGCGCGCGGCATCCACGGGATATTCGATTTTCAGGTTGCCCAGAATCTGGTAGCTGCCGTAACGGGCCGCCGCCGAGCCGCCGCCCGAACAGGTGAACTTCTCCTTCATCAGCCGCTGCGCCTCCAGATTGCGCCCCTGCTGCAACAGGGACCGGATCTCGGGCAACGCCGCCAGCGCATCGGGGTTGGCGGTCTCCTGTTCGCCGCCGCTCCACATCGACTCCTCGTTCAGCACGATCCGTTCGCACTCCAGTCCGCCGTCGGGCATCATGCCCAGACGGCCGTTGCCTAACGGCAGGGTCTCCTCCCAGTGCGTTGCCGGACGGGTGTACCAAAGGGTCAGCGCGTCGTGTTCCAACGTCGGAGCATCGGTGCAGGCCATCGCGCAAAGGGCGACTGCGGCCGTGTATAACAGTCTTTTAACCATTGCCTTATTTGATCTTTAACATGACTTTGTTTTGCGTGGCTGACGAGCCGCCGTAATAGATCTCGTAACGGCCCTTGCGGACGTGCACCGTCCCGGTCTTATCGTCGTAGAAGCCGAAGGCCGAGGCGGGCAACCGCAACTTCACCTCGCGGCTCTCCCCGGCGCGAAGCGACTCGCGGCTGAAAGCCCGCAGGGTACGGTTCAGCCCCGTATCGCCCTCGCGGTGCACATAAACCTGGACCACCTCGTCGCCGTCGCGGTCGCCGGCATTGCGTACCTGTACGGAGAGCTCCACCTCCCCGTCCGCCGCGATCGTGTGCTGCGAGAGCTGTGCCTCGCCGTATTCGAAGGTGGTGTAACTCAACCCGTGACCGAAGGGATAGAGCGGTTCCTCGGTCATGAACCGGTAGGTGCGTCCCTTCATGCGGTAATCCTCGAAATCGGGCAGCTGTTCCGCGCTGCGGTAGAGGGTCACCGGCAGACGTCCTGCGGGGTTGTAGGCGCCGTAGAGCACCTCGGCCACCGCCTGACCGCCCGCCTGACCCGGATACCAGGCCTGCACGATGGCGTCGCAACGGCGGCTCTCCGGCTCCAGTGCGATGGCCGAACCCGAGAAGTTGACCATCACGATCCGTTTGCCCGCCCGGTGCAGCGCCTCGATCAGCTGCCGCTGTGCCGCGGGCAGCTCGATGTCGGTGCGGTCGCCGCCACGGAATCCCGGATAGTCGACCTTCATCTCCTCGCCCTCCAGTGCGGGCGAGATGCCGCCGGCATAGATCACCGTCTGCACGTCGCCCACGGCGGCAACCACCTCTTCGGGGGTCATCACGCTCTCGTAGCCCAGGTCGAACTGCAACAGCGCATTGCCGCCGAATTGGCGGAAGTCGATGGCGAGGGGATATTCGCGTCCCGCCTCGACGGTCAGCGTCTTCTGTGCCGACGAGCGCCGTTTCTCCTCCCAGCGGTCGATAATCACCTCATCGCCGACGGTTACGCGGAAGGCGTCGTCGCCCTTGATGCGGAGGATCACCTCGCCCGAACGCTCGGGACGGAACGTTCCCGTGTAGCGTGCCGAGAAGTTCTCCAGTTCCACCCCGGGGGCAAAGACCGTAGCGCCGCTCGAATCGAACCGCAGCGTTCCGCTCGTCGCCTGACGGGCCACCGGTTCCCCTTCGGCCCCGGTCGAATTCCAGTAGAGGGCGTCGAACCCGCTGTGGCCGTCCTCGCCGACGATCTGTCCTGCCACCGATACGAAGATGCGGTTGTCGACCAGCCCCGTCGCGGGCAGATAACGGACTTCGCGTCCCGTCATCCGGCGGATTCCCTCCAGAAGAGTCGTCGTGCGCGAGGGGAAACCGTTGTAGTTGCCCCACTGCATCGTCGAGTCGGCGGCGTTAACGCCCAGAACCACAACGGGTTCTTCGCGTTTCAGGGGCAATATGCCGTCGCGGTTCTGCAACAGCACCATCGATTGCCGCGCGGCCTTCAGGGCCAGTGCGCGGTGCTCCTCGCAGTCGATAATATCGGTCGAAATACGGCTCCAGGGCACCTCCCTGTCATCGTCCAATTCGCCCAGCGCAAACCGTGCGCGGAGCAGACGCCGTACGCTGACGTCGATCTGTTTCTCGTCGATCAACCCCTGTTCCACGGCTTCGTCCAGCCGCGTGTAGTTGCTGCCGCACTCGACATCCGTACCGCTCAGCACGGCGTCGGCCGAGGCGTGGGCGGCGTCGCGGTGGGTGTTGTGGCGTCCCTTGACGTGGAAGTCGCTGATGGCGCCGCAGTCGCTCACCACCAGACCCTTATATCCCCACAGGTCGCGCAGGATCCAGGTCAGCAGCCGGTTGTTGCCGCAGCAGGGCGCCCCTTCGTAACGGTTGTAGGCACACATCACCTCGGCCACGTTCCCCTCCTGCACCAGAGCCTTGAAGGCGGGCAGATAGGTCTCCCACAGATCGCGCGGGTCGATATCGCGGGCGTCGAATTCGTGGCGGTTCCACTCCGGACCGGAGTGGACGGCGAAGTGTTTGGCGCAGGCGTGCAGTTTGTCGTACCGCGCCGTGTCGGGCCCCTGCAGACCGCGCACGGCGGCCAGACCCATGCGGGTCGTCAGCCACGGATCCTCGCCGTAGGTCTCCTGCCCGCGTCCCCAGCGCGGGTCGCGGAAGATGTTGATGTTGGGTGTCCAGAAGGTCAGACCGCGATAACGGGTGTGCCGGCCCGTACGCCGTCCTTCGTGGAACTTGGCGCGCGCCTCGTCGCTCACGGCCGTGAAGATCCGCTCGACCAGCGCGTCGTCGAACGTGGCCGCCATGCCGATGGCCTGCGGGAATACGGTCGCCGTACCCGCACGACCCACGCCGTGCAACGCCTCGTTCCACCAGTTGTAGGCCGGGATCCCCAGCCGCTCGACGGGTTGCGAGACATCCTTCATCAATCCGATCTTCTCCTTCAGGGTCAGGCGTCCCGTCAGATCTTCGGCCCGCTCTTCGGGCGAACGCGCGGGATCACGCCACGGTTCGGTCTGTGCCGAAACCATTGCCGAGGACAGCAGCCCCAGCAGCAACATCATCTGTCTTATCATAGGTCAATAGTGTATTTCCGGTCGATAGTCGTTTCGTTATTCGGTGTAAAAACGGATCAGCCGCTCCAGCGCGCGCTGGCAGACGGGACAGAACCGCGTGGCTCCGTTGGTCTTCATGCGGCAGTCGAGCGCGGGGCGGTAGACCCCGCGGGCATTGTATCCGGCGCCTTCGTAGACGCCTATAGGGTAGTTCTCTAACCCCTCGGCCGTGATGTGGCGGAGCCGGTTGCCCACCTGGACCACCTTCGGCCGGGCCTGCTCGGGCACGGGCGTCGGCACGGGACATCCCTCGGGCAGCATATCGCGCCATTTGGCATCGAAATCGGTCAGCGTGGTGATGTTCTGCTCCCAGGGTTCGACGCCGGCGTGGTAGGTTCCCTCCGAAAGGGTGTCGTCGTAATACTCGTCGGCCAGACCGCCGAAGCTGTGGCCGAATTCGTGCACCACGACGGGACGGAACATCGCGTGGCGGGCCGTCGTGAGGGTGTAGGAGTTATAGATGCCGCCACCGCCGTAGGTGTCGGTGTTGGCCAGGATGATCAGGTGCTCGAACGGAATCCCCGCCATCCGGTCGTAGAGGCGCGACAGCTTGCGCGTGGTGAGGTAGCGGTCCGAATAGAAGGTGCTGAAGTGCGACGCCACCGCCGTCTCGCGCCAAACGCCGTCCAGCGGTTCGCTCACGCCGCTCTCCTCCGACACCAAAGGCACCGCCACGATATTGAACCGGTCCTGCAACGTCCTGAAAGGTTCGTGCGCGAAGAGCGACTCCATGGCCACACGGGCATCCTCCCCGAACCGTTCCATCTCCTCCGCCGTATATCCCTCGGCCACAATCGCCACGTCGATCGCCTCGGCCGGCGACCCGCCCCGGTGAAGGTAGTACCACGACGCCTCGCACCGGGGTTTGCGGATCAGGATGTCGGCCGGATCCAGCGGGTGGGTCGTCTCGGCGCAGACGACCCCTTTCATATCTTTCAGCCTGACCGTCAGCGTAACCGCCTCCTTGGGATAGGGCAGCTGCAGCACGAGATCGAAGGCGCGCGCCGTGGTCTGCGCCTCCTCCATCACCAGCCACTCCTGAAAAAGGGTCGAAAAAGAGGTCTCATAGATCAACATACCCTCCGCCGTCCGCATCTCCAGGCTCCCGTTGCCCGCCAGCGGCAGCCGGTCCAGCTTATGCCG
The DNA here is from genome assembly GCA_964533725.1 of uncultured Alistipes sp. Lineage (GTDB taxonomy): Bacteria > Bacteroidota > Bacteroidia > Bacteroidales > Rikenellaceae > Alistipes. The sequence continues at coordinate 6,160 of CAZHMX010000063.1, forward strand.
CCGCCCGGCCCACCCGGGAATGCAAAGCGGCTCATAAAGCGCAATATGCTGTTCCCGCGCACTCCCCGTAAGCATGTAATCCACCCGAAGCGTGCTGTCGCGAAAATATCGCCCGAACTCCACCTCCTCGGCCCGGCCTTCCCATAAAACTGCCATGCAAAGCAGCAAAAAAACCATCTTTTTCATTCAATCCCCCATTTTGTTCTCAAAGATACGAAAAGTCGAGAGGATATGCAAATTTACAACGCGAATAGACAACGACTGTCCTCTTTGGGCCCGACCACGGGCCCAAGGAGCGCAGTCGTTGTCAGTCCCGTTGGAACTGCACATACTCGGAGTACACGATTTTGTTATGTGGGTTTTGCGAGTATATTTCTTGTCGGAAGCCTTTGGTGCCCCAGCGGATGAAGAGGAATTTCCGGGGGACGCGGCGGACGATTTGGCGGAGGGTGTCGACGGTTTGGATGCGGGCCTGGAGGGTATCGCGGGAGATTCGGCCATGTACGTCGGTCCAGGGGTCGGACCAGTGGAAGAGTCGGAGGGTATCGTGGAGGACGACGGTGTCGTGCAGGGGGGTGCGGAGGGCGATCTGTTGTTCGGCGACCTGCCGGGACCAGGCTTCCAGACGGCGCAGTTTGATCTTCATCCGGCGGAGCGTTTCGGCCTCCCGGGCGCGGAGCTGTTCGAACTCGGTGCAGCGGAGGGTGAGCACCTCGACGGCGGCCACCTCCCGGCCGAGCCGACTGCGGTAATGTTCAACGGATTGATTCAAAGCGGACTGGTTGCGTTTCAGCCGTTGCACTTCGCGCTGCATCCGGTGTCCGTAGAGCGAGGCCCCGACGGCCGCCGCCAACAAAAAAAGGAGTATCTTTCGCATGCGTTTTTTCGCCAAAGATACACCCCGATGTGCGGCCTCCGTTTCCAGACCGATTACCCGACCGGCTGTTAAGCCCGTTGCCCTGCCCCGGAGCTTGTCGGCCCCGGGTTAGTCGTCGTAGTCCAGGAACCCTTCGGCGATCAGTTGCTTGCGGATTTTGGTCCAGTCGGCTACGGGGCGGGATACGCCGTCGATGATCTTCAGCGGACAGCCCAGATTCGAGTCGTCGATGTAGAGGTTGGCATAGACCTTGGGCGAGTCGGTCCAGCTGCGCTGCTCGGGGTTGGCGTTGACGGCCCAGAGGGGGATCTTGCGGTCGGCGAACCAGCGTTTGGCATCCTCCAGCAACGCCCCGTCCCGCATGGTCAGCAGCACCAGACGGTAACCGCGGGCGACTAATTCCTGAAGCACGGGCACGGCACCCGCATCACGGCCGATGCAGGGGTATTCGTGGGTGACGACCGTGCCGTCGAAATCGATGGCGATGACGTTGTTTTTGCTGATCATGGCTATTTGTTCCTGAATAGTTTGGCCAGACGTCCGAGCCATCCGCCGCGGGCTTTTCCGCCTTCCGCGGACTCCGCCTCGTCGCTGGAGGAGAATCCGTAACCATAGCCGTAGCCGTAACCGTAGCCATAGCCGTACGACTTCTGGTGTGCCGACGAGTCGTTCAGCACGATGCACATGTTGCGGAACTTGCCCTCGCGGTAGAAGCGTTCGATATCGGGCAGCTGCCGACGGTCCAGCAGACCCTCGCGCACCACATAGACGGCCAGGTCGCAGACGCGGTCGGTGATCACGGCGTCGGCCACCAGCAGGGCGGGCACGCTGTCCAGCAGGATGTAGTCGTAGTCGTTGCGCAGCCGGGCGATCATCTGCTCGAACTGCTCCGAGAGCAGCATTTCGGCCGGATTGGGCGGCATGACTCCGGCGTAGATCATGTCGAGATTGTCGTTGTAGCGCGATTTGTGGATGATCTCCTTCAGTTCGGCGATGCTGCCCGAGAGGTAGGCGCTCACGCCGGCGCTCTCCTTGCCGTGTCCCATCACCTTCGAGAGCGAGCGGTGGCGCAGGTCGACATCGACGAGGAGGACCCGTTTGCCGGTCTGTGCCAGCGTCAGCGCTAAGTTGGTCGACACGAAGGTCTTGCCGGCGTGGGGGTTGGACGAGGTGAGGAGGATCACCTTCATCTCCTGTGCCTTGACGGCCATGAAGTTCATGTTCGTGCGCATGATGCGGAAGGCCTCCGACACGGCGTCGCGGCCGTTCTCGCGCACGGCGATCCCACGGCGCGAGGTGCCCTCGGCGTGCGGAATATCGCCCAGGAAGGGGATCGAGGTGTTGTCTTCGATATCCTTGCGGTTGCGGATCGTGGTGTCGAGCATCCGCAGCAGATAGAGCAGTCCGAAAGGTACGGCAAAACCGATCAGGATGGCGGCCAGCGCGATGAGCAGCGTGCGCGGATAGATCGGCCGGGCCGAACCGTAGGCCCAGTCGACGATGCGGGCGTTGGGCTCGACGATCACCTGCGCCAGTTCGTTCTCCTCGCGCTTCTGCAGCAGATAGAGGTAGAGCTCCTCCTTGACTTTCTGCTGACGGGCGATCGTAAGGATCTCTTTTTCCTGCGTCGAGGCCGACACCAGCCGCGAGTTGGCCCGTTCCTCCTCCTTGCGCATGTTCCTGAGTTGCAGCTCGAGCGACGCGATGTGCGAGTCGAGTGACGAGATGATGGCCCGTCGCGTGGCGGTCAGCACGTTGTCCAGATTCTGCACGATGGGGTTGTTGGCCGACCCTTCTCCGGCCAGCTTGTCGCGGCGCAGGACGCTTTCGTTGTAGGCGCTGATCTGCTGCGAGATTCCGGCATTGCCGATCGACGCCGAGGCGGGGATCAGCGCCGAACGTTTGTCGTTGTCTAGCAGATACTCGCGGATATAGCGGGCCATCTGCAGGTTGTTCTCGATATCGATGCCCGCCACCTTGAACTTCGACCCCTCGCTGATGGACCGCGTGGCCTCGGAGGCGAGGTCGTACATCCCGTTGCGGCGTTTGAATTTCTCGATATCGTCGTCGACATGGCCCAGCTCCTCGCCGATGACGTTCAACCGGTCGGTGATGAATTCGGCGGTGGTGCGGGTGACGGTCTGCTTGTCCGTTACGGCATCTTCGTTGTATATGGATATCAACGTGTTAAGCACATCTTCGGCCCGTTGCGGCACGGCGTCGTTCATCGCCAGGGTGACGATCGACGACTGTTTGTTGACCACATTGCTCCTGACGGCCTTGCGGAAACTCTCGACCGCGCGGACGATGGCCGTCTTCGACACCGCCACCTTGCGCCCCGCATAACGGTCGTCCATGTAGCAGGTCGGCCGCACGACCAGCTGCCCCACCGGCGTGGCGACCGTATCGCCATACGCCGCCGTCAGGGTCTGGTCGACCTCCACCACTTCGCGTGTTGCGGGATCGTAATACCGGAATTTCGACAGCTCGGCCCTTTCGCCCTGCAGCGGCGTGAGGTCGAAGCGGAACTCGTCGCGTTCGTTGCTGTTGACGAACTCCACCTCGACGGGAGTCTGCTTGTAGAGGTTGCGCATGCGCAGCCCCGTCTTGACCGTATAGTTGACCGAGAGGTTCAGCTTGCGCACCACCCCCTCCATGAGCCGCCGCGACTGCAGGACATAGATTTCGTTGTCGACGTTGCGGATGGTCGAGAATCCGGTCATATCGGCAAAGGCCGTCAGGTCGGCGCTGCCGCCCTTGCGCGAGTCCTTGACCAGGATGGTCGCCGTGCGGTTGTAGACCTTGGGCGTGCGCATGATGTAGAGCGTCGCGCAACCCACGCAGACGGCCACCGAGAGCAGGAACCAATACCAGTTGGCCAGGATCATCCGCAACAGATCGTGGATCGAGAAGACCGGCTGTGCGGTCACCGCCTCCTCTTCGTAATAGCCCGTGTTGTTGTACGATTCGGCCATGGTCGTTTAGAGTTTGGTGATGGTGATGATCAGCGTGGCCACCGACACGAAGGTGGAGACCAACGAGATGTAGAAACTGCGGTTGGGGTTGACCTCGCCGGCGCTGGCGCGATAACGGTTGGGCCGCACGTAGATCTGGTCGTTCTGCTGCAGATAGAAGTAGGGCGACTCGAAGATGTCTTTCGACTGCAGGTCGAGCGACGCGAAGGTCCGCTTGCCGTTCTCCTCGCGGATCACCGTGATGTCGTCGCGCACGGCGTAGATGGTCAGGTCGCCCGCCATCGAGAGGGCGTCCAGCAGGGTGATGCGGTCGGTGGTGATGTTGTAGGTTCCGGGCCGTGCCACCTCGCCGATGATGCTCACGTGCATGTCGGCGAACTGGATGTTGACCGTCGGGTCGGCGATATGTCCGCCCTGGCGGATGGCCTCGGCGATATCGGCGGCCAGCTCCGAGCGGGTCTTGCCGACACACCGGATCTTGCCGAGGATCGGGAAGTCGAGCATGCCCTGTTCGTCGACCGTCCGCACCTGCAGGGCGGTTGTGGAGCTGTAAGTTCCGTTGTTGGCGCTGATGGGCGACCCGGTGAGCGAGCTGTAGGAGGAGGCGGTGTTGAAGGGTGCGGCCAGCTCGGGATCCTTGCTGTTGACCACGACGGTCAGCCGGTCGAGCGGCTTGATCCTAATCTGGTACGAGTCGGCGATATTCATCACGGCCTTATGGTCGAGGTCCTGGAGGTAGAGCACCCGTTTTTGCGTGGCGCACGAGGCGAGCAGCGTGCCGCACAGGAGTATAAAGAGGAGTCGTTTCATCGAAAGTGTGTCGTTTTTTGACGTGTCAAAATGTGTCCCGTCCGCAACCGGCATACGGTGTTGCAAAGTTATATAATTTTTTCGTATAACCGCCATTCGCCCGATGTTTTTCGGCTCCTGTTTTCCTTCGTCGGGTAATACACAGCGAACGCCCTCGTTATCGGGAGGCGACTCGCCTTCCCAACCCCGCAGCCGGTCCCCGCCGACAGGCGACCCCGTTCAACCCTGTT
>CAZHMX010000064.1:0-10775 GCA_964533725.1 uncultured Alistipes sp.
GACATGAGTCTCTCGGCCCAGGCCAAGGTGCTGCGCGCGCTGCAGGAGAACAAGGTGAGCCGCGTGGGCAGCGACAAGGATATCGACGTCGACGTGCGCGTCGTCGCCGCCACCAACAAGAACCTGCGCGAAGAGATCGACAAGGGCAACTTCCGCGAGGACCTCTACCACCGGATCGGGGTCGTCGTCGTGCGGGTGCCGGCTCTCAGGGAGCGTGCCGAGGACATCCCCGCGCTCGTCGACCACTTCATCCGCACCATCTGCGGCGAATACGGCCTCTCCCCGAAAACCGTCGACCCGGAGGCGCTGCGGGCGTTGCAGTCCAGGCCCTGGACGGGCAATATCCGTGAGCTGCGCAACGTCGTCGAGCGGCTCCTCATCCTCTCCGACGAGCGGATCGCGGCCGAGGATGTCGAATGTTACTGTTGAGTTTCGAAATCGGGATTCAGAGCATCCCGAGCAGCTCTTCCGCCCGGTCGACGATGCGGTCGGCACCCGCCTCTTCCAACTCGGTGCGGCACCGGAACCCCCACGAGACGCCGGCCGAGCGGATGCCTGCTGCCCGGGCCGTGAGGATGTCGACGGCCGAGTCGCCGACGAAAAGGGCCCGTTCGCGGGCCGTGCCCGTGAGGGCCAGAATCTCCCCGGCGACAGCCGGATCGGGCTTCAGCGGAACTCCCTCGCGCTGGCCCAGCACCGCGTCGAAGCGGATGTCGGGGAAGAAGCGCGCCACCAGCTTTTCGGTGCCGGCCTGGAACTTGTTCGATGCCACGGCTAAGCGCACGCCGCGCCGCGTCAGCTCGCCGAGCAACTCGGGGATGCCCTCGTAGGGGCGCGTGTAAGCGTCTATGTGCCCGATGTAGTAGCGCACGAAGTCGGCGCGCATGAGCGCCACGTTTTCGGGCGTGCGCAGCGGCTCGGGCAGCGCCCGTTCGACCAAGCGCATGATACCGTTGCCCACGAAGCCGCAATACTCCTCGTAGGAGTGTTGCGGCAACCCCCGCAGGGCCAGCGAGGCGTTGCAGGCCACGGCCAGATCGCCGATCGTGTCGAGGAGCGTGCCGTCGAGATCGAAAATCACCAGCTCGGTGCTCATGCTTTGCGGTGGATGTGCCACCCCGTCGCCGCTACTAAGAGCGACATCAGGGGGCTGACGAGGTTGAAGATGCAGTAGGGCATGTAGACGAACGTCGAGACCCCGAGGACCGTGGCCTGCGTCATGCCGCACGAGTTCCACGGGATGAGTACGGAGCAGACCGTCGCCGAGTCCTCGACCGAGCGGCTCAGCAGCCGTGCTTCGAGTCCCCGTTCGGCGTAGAGCTCCTTGAAGAGGCGGCCCGAGAGGATGATCGAGATATACTGGTCGGCCGTGCAGAGGTTGAAGAAGATGCCGGCACCGACGGTCGAGGCTACGGCCGAGAACGTGCGCCGCACGAGGCGCAGGAAGATCGCGGTGAGCGAGCGCAGCATGCCGCTGCCGGTCATCACGCCGCCGAAGCACATGGCGCAGAGGATGAGCCACACGGTGTTCAGCATGCCGGACATGCCGCGGGTGGATATCAGGGTGTTGACGGCCGGGTTGCCGGCATCGAGGGCGGTGTGGCCGTAGCAGGTGATCAGGAGTCCCTTGAAACCGGAGAGGAGGGTCAGCGGCTCGCCGGCGATGCGTGCCAGCAGGTCGGGCTGGAAGATCACGGCCGCCACGCAGGCGAAGATCGTGGCGCAGAAGAGGGTGACGATGGCGGGCAGCTTGCGGACGATGAGGATACCCGTGAGCAGCGGCACGACCAGCAGCCACGGCGATATGCGGAACGTGGACCGCAGGGCCCGGCTGTAGACCGCGGCGTCGTCCACCGCCTGCGCTTCGTGCGTGAGGCTGACGGCGGCAAAGACCGCCAGGGCGATCAGGATCGACGGCAAGGTGGTGATCACCATATATTTGATATGCTCGAACACGGGCACGCCGACCGTCGACGAGGCCAGCACCGTAGTGTCCGAGAGCAGCGACATCTTGTCGCCGAAGTAGGCGCCCGAGATGATGGCGCCCGCCACCCAGCCCTCGGGGAATCCCAGCGCGCGGCCCACGCCCATCAAAGCCACGCCGATGGTGGCGATGGTGGTCCACGAGCTGCCCGTCATCACCGAGGCGAGGGCGCAGATCACGCATGTGGAGACTAAAAACCACGAGGGGTTCAGCACCTCCAGACCGTAGCAGATGAGCGTCGGCACCACGCCGCTGACCATCCACGTCCCGGCGATCGAGCCGATGAACAGCAGGATGATGATGGCCGAGGCCGACGAGCGTATATTCTCGATGATCGCCGCCTCCATCTCCTGCCAGTTGCGGCCGCAGAAGGCGATGGCCAGCATGACGCAGACCGACGAGGCGAAGAGCAGCACGATCTGGCTGCCGCCGTCGATGGAGTCGCCGCCGAAGCAGCGGATCACCACATAGAGCAGCCCCACCAAAACTAACAGAGGTACGGTCGACAGCCACACCGAAGGATCTTTCCGATTGATATTCATAGGGTTAATAATTTAATTCGGGCCGCGCGAGCTATTCGTCGACGATATAGAGCTCCTCGCCGGGCCTCAACATATTGAACTGTTCGCGGGCGAACTCCTCCAGATAGTCGTCGTAGCGCAGCCGTTCGAGCAGGGTGCTGTCGGCCTCGATCGAGGCCCGGTAACCCTCCGCCTCGCGGTTCAGGGCCGCCATATCGCGCGACACGTTCCAGATATGGAGCAGGTTGCGCGCGATGACGTACGACGTGAAGCCGGTCACGGCCACCGTCAGCACGATCCAGAACTGCCGGCCCCTGCGCTGCGACGCGCTCTTTCCGGAGGAATCGGTCTTGCCCATACGCGTCAGGGGATGTGCATGTATTTGTGGGTCTGCAACGAGATGTTCCACTTCGGGTGGGCCTTGACGTACTCCACGACCGCGGGCATGATCTGCTCGCAGACGCTCCACTCGGGTTGCAGATAGAGCCGGCAGCGGCGCCCCACACGGGCGGCGTTCTCCTCCGCCCAGGCCCAGTCGTCGGCGCTCTCGACGATCACCTTCAGCTCGTCGGCCCGTCCGTAGGCCTCGTCCAGCGGGGCCTGCCGGCGTTTGGGCGAGAGGCAGACCCAGTCGAACCACCCGCTGAAGGGGTGCGACCCCGAGGTCTCGAGGAAGATCATCAGACCCCGTTCGCGCAACGCCCGGGTGAGCGGAGCGAGCGGATAGAGCAGCGGCTCGCCCCCCGTGATGACGATGGCCTGCGCGGCGCACGAGGTGGCCCGGCGGACGATCTCCTCGACCGGTGTCGGCGGAAACATCGCGGGATTCCACGTATATTTGGCGTCGCACCAGCGGCAGCCCACATCGCACCCGCCCAGGCGGATGAAATAGGCCGGGCAACCGGTGTGGTAGCCTTCGCCCTGGATGGTGTAGAAGTCCTCGACCAAAGGCAGCTTGCGTCCGCCGTCGAGCTCCGCCGTCGCGTTACTCCTCATCGGTCACCACGTAAACGTCCTTCAGATTGCGTCCCCGCTGGTCGTAGTCCAGGCCGTAGCCGACGATGAACTCGTTGCCGATCTCCAGGGCGCGATAACGCACGGGGGCGTCGCCGCGGTAGGAGGCGGGCTTGTAGAAGAGCGTGCAGACCTCGACACTGGCGGGGCGGTGCTCCTCGAGCAGCCGGCGCATGTGGGTGATGCTGCCCCCCGTGTCGACGATATCTTCGACGATGATCAGGTGGCGGCCCTCGATGTCGCAGTTCAGGCCGATCAGATCCTTCACCCGGCCCGTGCTGGAGGTGCCCTCGTAGGAGGCCATCTTGACGAACGACAGTTCGCATTCGAACGAGATCTTCTTCATCAGGTCGCTCATGAACATAAACGACCCGTTCAGCACGCCGATAAAGAGGGGCGCCGTACGGTCGGCATAGTCGCGGTTCAGCGCTTCGGCCACACGGCCGACGGCGCGGTCGATCTCCTCGGCGGGGATCAGCACTCGGAATTTTTTGTCGAGCAGTTTTATTTCGGGTTGTTGCATAGTGCGGAGTGTTTCTTTCCGGCTGCAAAAATAAGCATTCACCCGCGAAAAGACGAATCCAAGCCCCTGTTTTTGGAAAAAATCATTACCTTTGTTCCGATTATGACGACCAAACAACGATACGAAGGGGTCATCGGCTGGTTCGCCGAGCACCAGCCCGTGGCCGAAAGCGAGCTGCACTACGGCTCGCCCTACGAACTTCTGGTGGCGGTGATCCTCTCGGCACAATGCACCGACAAACGGGTCAACCTGACCACACCCGCACTCTTCGAGGCCTTCCCGACACCCCAGGCCATGGCCGCCGCCACCGCTGAAGAGATCTATCCCTACATCCGCAGCATCTCCTACCCCAACAACAAGGCCCGCAACCTCGCGGCCATGGCACGGATGCTCTGCGCAGAGTTCGGCGGCGAGGTGCCCAGCGACCTGGAGGCCCTGCAGCGTCTCCCGGGCGTGGGCCGCAAAACGGCCAACGTCGTGGGTGCCGTGATCTGGCAAAAGGAGGTGATGCCCGTAGATACCCACGTCTTCCGCGTCTCCAACCGGATCGGACTCACACGCAACTCCCGCACCCCGCTGCAAACCGAACTGGCACTCGAGAAAAACATCCCCTCCCACCTGCTCCCCATAGCCCACCACTGGCTCATCCTCCACGGCCGCTACACCTGCACCGCCCGCAACCCGCACTGCAACCGCTGCCCGCTGACACCCTGGTGCCGGCAGTTCGAGACCGAACACCGGTCTTGACACGACTGCGCTCGTCGGGGCAGGATAGGACCCTGCCCCTTGCCGCGCGGCGCTCCTCGGTCCGCGATTTTTGTGCTTGGCGGGTGTGTGCCCCCTCCCCTATGGCTTTCGCAGAGGTTCAGGGCAACGCGAACCCTTTACCTTTGCGGGAGGTAAAGGGGAGGGGGCACGCATTCGCCAAGAATAATATGGACGGGGGGCGCCCGCACGGCAAGGGGCGAGGTCCTGTCTCGCCCCGACGAGTGCAACGGTGTCGAGATCGGTGCGGGAAAATTAAATATTTCGCCACAAACGAGAGGGAATTGCGGAAAAAGTCGTAATTTTGCACAAACAAAAATGAATCACATATGGAATTCGAAGGCAAAGTGTTACAGATACTGCCCGCACAGACGGGCGAGTCGGCACGCGGCAAATGGCAGCGTCAGGATGTGGTTTTCGAACTGCAGCAGGAGTTTTCGCGGCGGGTCTGCGTGAAGTTTTTCAACAAGGAGAGCGAGGTGCAGAAGTTGCGTGTAGGCGCCATCTACACGGTATCGTTCAACCTCGAGTCGCGCGAATTTAACGGCCGCTGGTACACCGACGTCAATGTCTGGCGCGTGCAGAGCCACGAGCAGCCCCAGCAGCCCGTACCTCCCGCCTACGACGCCCCGATGCCCGAGAGCGACCCCTTCGGCGAGCCCGCCTCCACCCCCGCAGCAAGTTCGGAGGTGGACGACCTGCCGTTCTAACCGGATCGCGGAGCGGCACGATGCGCCCGCCGGGGAGGGATCGGGACCCCGCCCCTGTTGCGCGACGCTCCATGTTTTGTTTGCGGGGCGGGCGTTTGACAACGCCACGCCGTGGACCGGAGAGGATAAACCGCTATCAAGCGGCAACGGGGCGGCACCTGTGCAGGTGCCGCCCCGTCATTTCGGGGAGTGTCGGCTGTTATTTCAGCCATTTGCCGCTGGCCACACCGGCCTGGAGGCTCTGCGGGTCGGCCGAACGGAAATTCTTGTAACGTGCGGGATAGCCCGTGACGGTGATCGACTTCACTTTGCCGGCGGTCTTGCCGAAGCTGCGCTTCATCACCAGCGTATACTGCATCTCGACCAGCACGTCGGCGCCCTGGCCTGCATTCTGCAGGGCCTCGCTGACGGCGGCGTTGATGCAATTGCCTACGCCGGCAATCCAGATACCCTTGGGAGGCGTGTAGGTGTAGGTGATCTTACTGCCGGTGACGTCGAGATCGGCGATGGCGGCAGCAACGATCGGGGCGCTGACCTGGCGCGTCGTGGCCGTCTTGAAGGTCGTCGAGCAGGACGAGAAGAGCGCGCATGCGGCGACAGCCATTACTACTAAAAGTTTTTTCATGATTGTAAATTTGGTTAAGGATTAATAATGTTAATAGGATAAGTATCCCCGAAACTTCAATTGATAGCTCCCCTCGCAGGGCACCTCGAAGACCAGCCAGCCCGACTGCGCGAAACCCGCGCCGACCTTGCGCTGGTTGAGCCCCGAGGTCGCTTCGTCGCGGATCTTCAGGTCGTCCCACTTCCGCTCGCGCATCACCGAGAGGTAGGTGTCGGCGTCGTATTCGATTCCGGCGGCGTCCACAAGGCAGAAACAGCGGTAGTCGACCGTGCGGGGCTGCCGGTCGAGGTTGCGGATCTCGGCCTTGTAGCGGACGTAACGGCCGCGGGCCACCCGGTCGAAGCAGCGTTTGAGAAATTTGTTGTCCTGTTTGAGGATTGTCAGCCGAAAGGGCGCCTGCACGAACGGGGAGGGGTCGGCCGGCGGGGGAGCCGGTCTCTGCGTCGGCGTCGGGCGGGGGTCGGTTCCGCGCGTGCCCGCATCGGCATTCAGACGGCAGACCGGCCACAGAACCAGAAGGAAGAGAAGGATGTTTTTCATCGTCACAAACGGTGTCGTGACGATCCGGCTACGACGGTTGGTTCAAAAAAGTGCGGGATCGTTGGCTGATTTATTCTGAACAGGTCGTAGGATTACCGTGGTGTATAAATAGGCAAACAACCCCGCACTTGAACCTTTTCGCAAAGGAACAATACGAGTCGAAAATTGTGCCGTTCTCCACACCAATCGAATTTCCTACGTTCGTTCAGAGAGAAACAGCTACGCACTTTGGCGCATATATCTTAATGCAAAGATAGGTACACTAAATCAAAGTGCCAAATTTTCAACCATTTTTTTGGGGTTGTTGCCTCGGGACGGTTTGTCCGTAAAAACTATGCAAAGTTTGCAAAAACAATTCGTTTGTGCAAATTAGCGGATGTTTTTCAGCACAAGAGGGGACAAAAACGCGCTTTCGCGCCGGTCGGGGCTGTGCCAGACGGTCGTATGGAAGGGCGAAAGAGGGCAAAACCGGGGCGTGCGCGCGAAAAGCCGAGGAAAAATTTGCGAAAACAAGGCTTTATTATTAATTTTGGAGCCTATATGCTCATCCCGAATGATGGAAATCGACTACATACTTTGCCACGGATCCGGCAATCGGTTCGTGCTCCTCGACGCGATCCACGCGCCGGAGGTGACGGCGGCCGCGTCGACCGGCCGGCTGGCACGCGACCTCTCGGCCGCCCTGGGGACCGACGGGCTGCTGGTGCTCGACTGCGAGGAGGAAGCGGACGGAGCGGGCAAAACGTTCGGGATGCGGATGTGGAACACCGACGGGTCCGGCGCCGAGATGTGCGGCAACGGAATCCGCTGCGTGGCCCGGCTGGCCGTCGAGCAGGGGTTGGTTGGGGAACGCTTTACCCTCTTTTCGGGAGGGCGGCGCTATCCCGTGACCTGCGAGGAGGAGATCGCGCCGGGGCTGCCGACCTTCGGCGTGGAGCTGCCGCTGCGGCTGGCGACCGACGACTTCCCGACGGGGGGCGGAGCACCCTTTTTGCAGCGGCCGATCGAGGTGCTGGACCGCACGTTGCGGTTCAGTTATCTCAATCCCGGGAATCCCCATATAGTAGCCGAGGGCGACCCCGGGGATCTGGAGCGGCTGGCCGAACTGGGACGGCGGGTAACGGCCCATCCCGAAATGTTTCCGCGCGGGATGAATGTCAGCCTGTTCGGTCGCCGGGGGGCGCGGGCGATCTTTGTGGCCACCTGCGAGCGGGGGGTCGGGCTGACCGCCTCGTGCGGCACGGCGATGACCTCGGCGGCTACGGCGGCCTGTCTGACGGGGATCTGTCCTGCGGGCGAGACGGTCGAGGTGCTGAACCGCGGCGGAAAGGTCCGCTGCACCACCCGCATGGAGGAGGGCGGACCCGTCACCCGGCTGGTCGGCAACGCCTCCTGGATCGAGCGCGGCACCATCGGCTGGGACCCCGCGACGGGATGCAGCGGGCGGCATATCGTGCGGCGCTGCGACGACGAGGAGCGGGCCTACCGGGCCTTCCTGAAGTCCGTGAACCCCTGACCTTCACAGACCGGGGGGGCAGACCGACGGGACGAAGGAATCCGCAAACTGAAGAAGATCCACAGGAGGAAGATCCGCAGACAGAAGAAGATCCACGGGACGCAGACCCGCAGATGAAAAGATAGACAGACAAATGAAAATGAACCGGTTGGGTCGTATATTGTTGCTTTTGGCGGCGTTTGTTTCGGCGTCGTGCAGCGTCACGCGCAACCTGCCCGAGGGGAGCTATCTCCTGACCCGGGTGACCATCGACACCGACAAGGAGGTGCGCCACAAGGAACGGCTCGCCGCCGAGGATTTCCAGCCCTACGTCCGGCAGCTGCCCAACAAACGGCTCCTCGGCACCAATTTCTACGCCTGGCTCTACAGCAAGGCCAACCCCGACAAGGAGAACTGGTGGAACCGCGTCAAACGGCGTATCGGCCAGGAGCCCGTCCTGCTCGACATGGACCTTACGCGCAAGACCCGTGACAACTTCGAGGGATACATGCGCCAGCGCGGGTTCTACTCCTCCGACGCCACCTTCGAGATCGACACCACACGCCACCGCAAGGCACGCGTCACCTACCGCATCCGTCAGGGCCGGCCCACACGCATTACCGCCTTCGGCTACGACTTCCGCGACCGTTTCCTCGAACCGATCATCGGCGCCGACACCGCGCAATCGCTCATCCGCGTGGGCGAGATCTTCGACATCGACGTCCTGCGCAGCGAACGCGAACGGATCACCGAGGAGCTGACCCGCCGCGGCTATTTCAACTTCTCGGTCAACGACATCGAATACATCGCCGACACGTTGCGCGGCGACTATTCGGCCGATCTGACCCTGGTGGTCAAGCAGCGCGCCACGACCGTCGACCTCGAAGGACACGCCGTCGCCGAAAACAACGTCGTCTACAAATACGACCGCATCAACGTCTATCCCGACTACGACCCCGCCATCGCACGCGACGACACCACCATGCTCCGTCAGCTCGACACGCTCCGCTATCGCGGTCTGGACATCATCTACCGCGGTGCGCGGCCCAACGTGCGGCCCAAGATGTTAAGGCAGAGCATCGCCCTCTATCCCAAGCAGATATACGACGCGCAGGAGGTCTCGCGCACCTACAGCGACCTGGTGTCGCTCGCCTGTTTCAAGGGTGCACGCATCGACTTCAGGCCCGTGGTCGACACCGCACGGCCGCCGACCCTGCTGACCTACGTCGGCCGGCAGATCGGCGACAGCCTCTTCACCGAACACACCCGCGAAGGGCTGCTCCGCTGCGATATCCGCTGCACACCGGCGCTCAAACAGAGCGTCAAAGTCGACGTCGAGGGCAGCATGACCTCCACCTTCTATGGCCTGAGCGCCACCGCAGGCTACCAGAACCGCAACGTCTTCCGCGGCGCCGACGTCCTGGATGTCGCCTTCACGCTCGGATACGAATACATGCGCGCCCCCGACGCCCGCAAAAAGACCGCCAAAGAGTTCGCCGTCACCGCCTCGCTGACCTTCCCCCGCCTGCTGCTGCCCTTCGGGTTAGGACGTTTCAAGTCGCTCCGCCAGCCCCGCACCAAGTTCGAGCTGTCGATGAACTTCCAGGACCGGCCCTACTACCGCCGTTCGCTGACCGGCGGATCGTGGAGCTATGCGTGGGCCCACCACTTCTCCTCGTTCACCTTCCGCCCCGTCGATATCACCGTCGTCGACGTCGGCTATCTGGACGAAGCCTTCGCCGCAAGCCTCAAAAACCAGTATCTGATCAACAGCTACCGCTCGCAGCTCATCGCCGGGCTCGCCTTCGGCTACACCTACAACAACCAGAGCCGCACCCGGCTGAACAACGCCGGATTCACCCAGCTGCGGCTCAACATCGAAACCGCCGGCAACTTAGTCGGCGGACTGGCCCATCTCTTCGGGAAACCCGTCCCCGGAGAGGATTACTACAACATCTTCCGCATCCGCTACGCCCAATATTTCCGCGTCGACATCAACGCCAGCCGCAAAATCCGCCTCGGCACCAAAACCGCCCTCGCAGGCCGCATATTCGCCGGCGTAGGCGTCGCCTACGGCAATGCCGACGCCCTGCCCATGGACAAACTCTTCTACGTCGGCGGCAGCAACAGCATGCGCGGCTGGACCCCCAGAACCCTCGGACCCGGATCCATCCCCGAACCCAAAGACCAGCTCTACCCCTCACAGCTCGGCGATATGCGCCTCGAAGCCAACCTCGAATTCCGATTCCCCATCTGGGGTATCGTCAACGGCGCCACCTTCCTCGACGCCGGCAACATCTGGTTCGTCCGCTCCAACGCCGCCGAATATGCCCCCGAAGCCGTCTTCCACTTCAAAAACTTCTACAAACAACTCGGCTTCAATACCGGCCTCGGCGTCCGCGTCGATATCAAATTCGCCATCCTCCGACTCGACTGGGGACTCCAGCTCCATAACCCCAACCTCCCACACGGCCAACGCTGGATCCGCAACTTCCGCTGGTCCCGCACCGCACTGAACTTCGGAGTCGGGTATCCGTTCTGATCTTGACAGCGACTGCGCTCCTTGGGCCAATGGTTTGGCCCAGCCGCGCGGCGAAC
>CAZHMX010000065.1:0-10659 GCA_964533725.1 uncultured Alistipes sp.
TGAACATCAGGTGTTCGAAATAGTGGGCCAGACCGGTCGTCTCGGCGGGGTCGTTTTTGGCGCCCACGCGCACGGCGATATAGGTCTGGATCCGCGGGGTTTCGCGGTTGACGGTCATGTAGACCTTCAGTCCGTTGTCCAGGGTGTAGATCCGCGTCTTGAGCGGGTCGCCCTTCACCTCGTCGTAACGGTACTTGCTGCACGAGACCGTCAGGAGGGCCGCGGCCGCAACAAGAAGCAAGAGAATTTTTTTCATTGATCTGTTTTTATTGGTTTTTGTCGGTGTTTGCGGGTGCTTTCCGGCAGTTCAGGCGGTCAGTATGGGCCACAGGTCGGCGAATATTTTGACGGCCATCCAGCAGGCGGCGACCAACTTCATCCCCGTGCCGACCACGAAGGCCACGAACGAACCCATCCCTACGCGCACGGCGCGCCCGAGGTCGCGGCTGTCGTTCAGATACTCCCCCGCGACGGCTCCGGCAAAGGGTCCCAGAAGGATGCCGGCCGGACCGAAGAACATCCCCGCGATCACCCCCACGGTAGCCCCGATACTGCCGGCCCGCGAGCCGCCGAACCGCCGGACCATCCACCCCGGCAATACGTAGTCGGCCGCCGTGACGGCCACCGTAATCGCCAGCCACACAAGAAGTTGTGCGGTGGTCACGGTCGATCCGTCGCACATCCGGGCCATCCAAAGCCCCGCCCAGGCCAGCACGACTCCCGGGATGACGGGCACAACGCACCCGATCACCCCCACCACGGCCAGCACCACGGCCAAACCCACCAGAATGTAATCCATACGCACCTATATATTATATATGTGTCTGCGCCGCGATGCGCCGGATGATGGCATCGGCACGCGCATAGAGCGGTTCCGGGTCGATGGTGAGCAGCCGGCGCTCCTCGACCACCACGCGGCCGTCCACAATGACCGTCCGGACGTCGGCCGCCTTGCAGCAATAGACCAGATTGGAGATCAGATCGTGGGTCGGGTGCATGTGGGGCGCCGCCGTGTCGATGAGAATCAGGTCGGCCAGGGCCCCTTCGCGGATGAAGCCCAGGTCCCGGTATCCCATGGCGACCGCACCGCCGACGGTGGCCATCTCGAGGATCTTGTAGGCGGGCAGCACCAGCGGATCCATCGTCGCCACCTTTTGCAGGAACGACGCGTTGCGCATCTCCTCCCACAGATCCACGTCGTTGTTCGAGCAACAGCCGTCCGTGCCGATCGACACCGCGACACCCGCCCCGACCAACTTGCTCACGGGGGCTATCCCGCTGGCGATCTTCATGTTGGAGGTCGGGTTGTGGGCCACCTGGACCCTCCGCCGGCGCAGGATCTCCACGTCGTCGTCCGAGAGGTGGATGCAGTGCGAGGCGATGGTCGGACCGTCGAAGATCCCCAGCCCGTCGAGATAGCGGACCGGACTCTTGCCCGTACGTTCGCCGATCATCGCCATTTCGTCGCGGGTCTCGGCCACATGGATGGTCAGCGGAATCCCGTGCCGGTCGGCCAAGGCGCGGCAATGGCGCAGATTGTCGGCCGAGACGGAGTAGGGCGCATGGGGACCGACCCCCGCCCGAACCCGCGGCGAACTCCCGGCCACGAATGCGGTGAGGGCCTCGAGGTCGGCTTCGAAATCGGCCATATTGCTGTCCAAGCAGCTGGCGCAGAGCAGCGCACGGATCCCCGTACGTTCGGCCACGCGGGCGATGTGCGCCTCGTGCCAGTACATGTCGACAAACGACGTGGTGCCGCCCAGCAGCATCTCGGCGATTCCCAGCTCCGCCCCGCAGGCGATATCGTCGGCGGTCTGCCGCGCCTCGAAGGGCCAGATGCGCTCGTGGAGCCACTCCATCAGGGCGATATCGTCGGCATAGCTGCGCTGGAGCGTCATGGAGATGTGGCCGTGGGTGTTCACCAGACCGGGCATCAGGATCCGGCCCGTGCAGTCGATCTCGCGGCACCCGCCGCAGTCGGCGCGAAAACGGTCGATGACCTCTTCATCGTTGGATATCAAGGCGATACGGTTGCCTTTAATGCCGACCGAGGCGACATAGGGCCGATCCTCCGCGGAGGTCATCGGGACGAGGGTGGCGTGAAGAAGCAGGAGATTCATAGGCGGTTATTCTATGGAGTTCCCTTGCAGGGTGACCAGCAGCCGCCCTGCGTTGGTGTGTATTTTGATGACTTTGTAGAAGGTTCCGGGGTCGGCCTTGTGGGGTTCGTACCGGAAGCGGATGGTGCCCTGCGTGCCCGGGGCGAGGGGTTTGCGGCTGAAGTCGGCCTTCAGACACGAACAGCTGGTCAGCACCTGCGTGATGACCAGCGGATGCGTCCCCTTGTTGTTTATCACGAAGTCGGCCGTCACGTCGCCGCCGCGTCGCCGTATGTCCCCGAAGTCGTGGGTCGTGCGGTCGAGACTGACGACGGTGCTGTCGGCCCGGGCCGCGGCGGCGGGCTTGCGGTCGCGCTGCTGTGCTGCGGCCGGCCCCCAGCAACAGACGACGATACAGAGGATCAGTAGTTTGCGAATCATTCTGTCGTTCAATTCCATTTCGGTTTCAGTTCCGGTTCGGTGTTTTAGTTCAGTTTGAAAACATAGGTGATGGTTCCGCTCTGCACGTGCTGCGCCGAGGCGGTGAAGCGGGCCTCGAGGGCGGCTCTGCGGGCAGCGGCGATCAGGGCGGCATCGGTGGTGGTCGACCCCTTCGGCTCGTATTCGGCCGAGGTGACCTTTCCTTCGCGGTCGACGGTCACGCGGACGAGGACCTTGCCCGCACGGTTGCCCGGATAGTCGGGACGGGGCAGATCGCCCACCAGTCCGCGCCCCTGCAGTCCGCGGTCCAGCTGGTCCAGCCCCTGCACCTTCGACCCCGTGCCCTCGCCCCGGGCCGTTTCGCTGTCGCCCTGCGGGGCGTTGCGGTTGCCGGCGTCGGCGGGTTCGTCGGGACCGCTCGCGCTCTGGTGGAAGAGGGCCCGCGGATTGACGGTCCGGGTCTCCTCCTGCTGCCCCGATGTGGGGTTGTTCTGTTCGACGGGTGCGGGTTCGTCGTGCCGCACGGGTTCGGGGTTGGCGGGCGTTGCGGGTGCCGGCGACGTCACCCGCGGCGTCGCCGGTGTCGGGGGCGTCGGGGGCGGCACGGGTGCGGGCTTCTCGGGCAACTCGACCAGCACGAGGGCGGCAGGTTCGGGTTGCTCGATTTCGATCTGCACGAAGGCCAGCGCCGCGGCCACCGCAAAGAGATATGCGGCGAGGGCCACGGTGGCCCGGCGTCGTGGTGCGCGGGTATTTTCGTCGTAATAGTTCACCGTCGGAGGTTTTCCGTCATTCAAACGTTTTGGGGCCTGTTTTTGTTATGCGGGGCGGGTGTTTTGTTCCCGTGCCCCGGCTACTGGGGGTCGGTGGCGGCGATCAGGCGGTAGCCGTTGGCGCGCGCCACGTTCATCACCTGCACCACCTCGTCCCAGACGACCGATTTGTCGGCGTGCAGCGACACGGTGGGATCTTCCAGCCCCTCCAGACGCTCTTTCAGTGCGCGGTCGACCCCCTCGATCGAACCCACGTCCTGCAACTCCACATAGTAGCGGTAGCCGTTCGGCGTGTTTTGGATCGACACGGTGGTGATGGCCTTGTCCTTGAGCTGGTTGGAGCTTTTGGGGAGCATGAGCTTGATGGCGTTGGGGTTGATCAGGGTCGTTGCGATCAGCATGAAGATCAACAGCAGGAACATCAAGTCGGTCATCGACGCCGCCGAGTAGGATTTGTCGACTTTCGAGCCTCGTTTAATAGCCATAACTCACTATTTTTGAACGGGTTGATTCAGGATATCCATGAAAGCGATCGAGTTGGCCTCCATGCGGAAGACCAGCTTTTCGATGCGGGCGACCAGATAGTTGTAGCCGAAGTAGGCGGGGATGCCGACCACCAGACCGGCCACCGTGGTGACCATCGCCACATACATACCGCCCGACAGCAGCGACATATCGACCGTGCCGCCCGCGGCCGCCATATCCATAAACGTGCGGACCATGCCCAGCACCGTCCCCAGGAAACCGATCATCGGCGCGCCGCCCGCGATGGTGGCTAAGAAGGGCAGCCCGTTTTCCAGTTTCGAGACTTCGAGGTTGGCGACGTTTTCGATGGCAGTCTGCACGTCGGCCATCGGTCGGCCGATGCGGCCGATTCCCTTTTCGATCATTCGGGCGATGGGGGTGTCGGTCTTTTTGCAGAGGTCCAGTGCGGCGTTGATTCGTCCGTCGACGATGAAGTCGCGGATGCGGTGCATGAAGTTCATGTCCAGGGTTGAGGCCTTGCGGATGGCCATATAGCGCTCGACGAAGATAAAGATCGTCACGCCGCCCAATGCCAGCAGCGGCCACATCAGCCAGCCGCCTTTCGTAAAGAGTTCCCACAGTCCCATACGGGCCTGCTCGGTAGCCGCACCGGCGGCTTGCATCAAAATTGCATTCATCATGGTCTTTTATTTTTTCGGTTTTTTCATTCGTTGTTTTATCTCGGTTCTTTCTTTTTTCCTGTCCCTTGTCTTTCCTGTCCTTGTCCCTTGTTTCTTGTCTGTTTAGTCCTTGCTCTTTGCCCTTTGCTCCTTGCCTGCCCCCCCCGGAGTCGGCCGGTTGTTCTATTCGTTGCGCTCCGTGAAGGTCAGACGGCTGTCGGCCACCTCGTCGCCGGGGCCGGTGCGGTGCCGTTCCGCCGTGCGGCGCAGCGAGCGGGCCGCCTCCTGGAGGATCTTTCGTGCGGCCGTGTGGTCGGCGGTCCGCTGTTCGCGCGAGAGGTTCTGCTGCTGTTCGCGCAGGCGTTCGCGTTGCCGTTTGCGCTCTTCGCGGCGCTCGCGGCGTTCGCGGACCATGGCCTTGAGGTTGGGGATGATGTCGCGCACCCTGTTGAACTCCAGCTTGGCCGAGATCCCGATACCGGTCTGCTGCAGCCCCTGGTTTTCGTCGAAACGGTCGATCGTGTGGGTGAAGCCGCGCAGGCGGAAGGTCCCGGCGTGGTCCAGGAGCCATGTGACACTGGCCTCGCCCATAAAGTTCGAGACCTGGTTCCGTCCCACCGACATGCGGTCGTCGAGCAGATAGTTGCCCTCCAGTTCGATCAGCAGCCGGTTGTTGAACAGCCCGGTCGAGACGCCGAAATCCACCTCGTCGCTCGAGGCCTCGGTTTTGGGGCTGTAGCGCAGGATGATGCCGAAATTCTCGTTCGAGAGCCAGTTGCTCAACTGGTTGGTCAGCATGCCGATACCCGTGGCGGCCGAGGCGGTCGAACCGATGCTGCTGGAGCCGGACGAGGCGTTTTCGGGGTAGAAGCTGCTCGTCAGCAACAGATAGAGGAACTGCCGCGTGATGGTCGACTCGGTGTTGAGGATGTTGGCGATGGCGGTTTTGGCCTCCGAGTCGGCGTTGGGTATGCGGATCGAGAACTGCTCGGTGGGGTTGGAGAGGTGGTCGGTGAGGGTGATCACGCACTCGACGGGGACCTGACGGGTGTTGGTGGTGGTTGCGGTGGTTCCCAGCAGGGGTTGCAGCGAGGCGCGGGTGTTGTAGATGGCCGTGATGTCGAGCAGGGCGTCCATCGGGTTGCCCGACCAGCGGATGGTCGATCCCTCGCTGATCTCGAATTTCTTGTTGATGATGTTCTGGAGCGAGAGCTGGAAGTCGCCGCGCTCCAGCGTATAGGTGCCGTTCATGTTGAAGACCCCCTCGGCGGGACGGATCCGCAGGTCGAGCGAACCGATACCCTCGGCGCTCAACATGTCGCCGAGGAAGAATTTGGCTTCGCGCTGCACTTCGATCTGCATGTCGATCTGCATCTGCCCGCCGCCCGAACGCTTGCGCCGCGAACGGTCCGACAGCTCCTGCATGCGGCGCGTGGCGTATTCGATGTCGGAGACGGTGTCCGGTTCGACGAAGGTGACGAAATCGGCCTTCGAGAGGTCGGCCTTGCCCGAGAGGGGGAGCGTGAAGCGGGTGTTGTCGCGGGTCGTGGCGTTGATATTCATCCTCACCCCGCGGTTGTCGCCCCGGATCGTCGCGCCGCCCGAGGCGTAGACCCGCCCGTAGAAGAGGTCGTTGTCTTCGGAGGTGGTGTTCAGCACGAGCATCGGCCGCGGCAGCCCGACCCTGACGTTGAAACCGATGTTGCCCAGGTCGGCCAGATCGACCTGCAGCCCCAGCGTTCCCGTATTGCCGTCCATGTCGTAGAAGGGAACGTCGGAGGCCATAAGACGGCTGTTGACCACCTCGATGCGTGCCGACGGCATGCGGTAATCCACCTGCGTGAAGGCCACGCGGGTCTGCATCTTCCTTACGTCGATCTCACCCGTGAGCGAGGCCTCGCGCCGCACGCCCTTCAGCAGCAGACTCACGTCGGCCGTTCCCGAGGTCTGTTCCACCACCCCCGAGAGGATGGGATCCAGCAGACTCAGCCCCAGATGGTCGATGTTGGCCCGCACCTGATAGCGCCCCTCGGTGGGGACGAGCATGGCGCGCACCAGCGTGTCGGCCTTTTCGCGGTCGAGGACCATCAGCCCCACGCGGTCGCGCTCCATGTTGCCGAACGAGCGGATCAGCAGCGGCGGCGAGACCAGATCGTTGACCCGGAGGCTGTCCAGTTCGATGCGTGCGCGGACGGCGGCGGCGCCCAGCACCGACGAGATGCTGGCGTAACCGTTCGTCGTGCCGTCGATCCGGTAACCCATCGGTTCGACGAAGGTGGTGAAGGGCGAGAGGTCGAAATCCTGCAGCCGGAGGAATACCGTGTCGCTCGGCTCCTTCGAGGCCCGTCCTTCGATCTCCAGCAGCTGGCTCTCTGTGCGCCGTCCGGGGCTGGTGATGCGGAAGCGGCGGAAATCGACCTGCGCGGTATCCAGATCCATCACCACCGAGTCGGTCGACAGCCGCCACTCGCCCTGACGGTTGCGCAGATAGGCCGTGTCGAGCTTGAGGGTCAGCTGACGGAGCGCCCCGTTGCTGCGCGCCTGTCCCCGAACGCCGATCCGTCCCTGCATGCCGGAGGTTGTGTCGCGGAAATCGGTGCGTA
The DNA here is from genome assembly GCA_964533725.1 of uncultured Alistipes sp. Taxonomy (GTDB): domain Bacteria; phylum Bacteroidota; class Bacteroidia; order Bacteroidales; family Rikenellaceae; genus Alistipes. Next base: position 7,062 of record CAZHMX010000065.1, read on the forward strand.
GGGCGAACCGGTCCTTCCGGGCCCCGCCCCGAATCGCGAAATCGCGCGTGCGGAAGAGGTTGCCGATCCGTATAAAGTCGGCTTTGCCGTTGAAAACCAGCGAGTCGCTCTGCTTTGCCGGGGCCGTGTTGCCGGCATCCAGGATGATATAGTTGGCGAATATCGGGGCCTTGTCCTTGATCTGCCGCTCGATGTATTTGGACTCCAGGTGGACCGCCAGATCCTCGCTCCCGGGGCTGTAGGCCAAGTCGAGCGCCGAATCGTCGGCCACCTTCCACCCGCGCGCCACGGCATCCAGGATCGGGTCGATCCGTTTGGCCGCCACGCGGATACGGGTCACTCCCGAGCCTTTGGCTCTCTGCTGTGCCTCCTCCCGGGCCCCTGCCTGTGCTCCAGTCTGTGCTTCCGCCGGGGTCTTTGCAGCCGCTTTTGCCGTCCTGCTCCTCCCGGCCGTACCCGCCGCCGTTTTGTCCGGCCGCCCTTTCCGGCGGGTCGTCGGGGCTGCCTCCGGCCCGTAATCGAAGAGGGTGGGAAGGTAGGAGGCCACACGGGCGCGGATCGCCGCGAGGTCGTCGCGATAGCTTTGACGGCTGACATAATCGACGTCCAGCAGGTCGGAGGTCAGCTCCAGCCGTCTGTCCGAGGGGGTGTTGTCCATAAAGATCCGCATCGCCCCGACCTCGATATACGTGGTGTCGTAGTCGTAGCGGAGGTCGGTCAGGAGGGCCTCGCCGCACATCCGGTCGATCGACCGGCCCTCGGCGCGAACCCCGATCCGGCCCGAAAGCTGGCTGACGCTGTCGCGGCGGTTGATGTTCATGGCGTGCAGATCGATCCGCTGCAGGTCGATCCCGGCGATATAGCGCGGCAGCTCCCGGCGCAGGTCGACCTCGATATCGGCGTCGAAGACCGCCTTGCGGTCGCGCGAGCTGATGTTGCCGTTCAGCTGCTTTTCACGCAGCCACCCGTCGATATGGATGGCGTCGTAGAGGGCGTCGTTGAACTCCAACCGGCTCACATCCCCCGTCACCCGGGCCGTCGACTCCCTGCCGCCGATGGTTCCGCCCACGGAGATGCCGAGCGACAGGCCGCCCAGGTTCTTTATATCCAGCGCCCTGCCCAGGCGGAAATTGCGCGTCTGCAACCCGCCGTCGACGGCCCGTGCCGTTCCCTTGCCCGCCGGCGAGAGTTTCAGGTCGCCCGTCAGCGTGCCGCACTCGGTGGCGGCGACCAGGTGGGTGGTGAAATCGTTCAGCAGTCCGCGGAACTGTCCCGTGAGCCGGATCTCGCCCGCCCGCCGCAGGATCGGATAGAGTTCGGGCGGGATCGGTTTGCGGGTGATGGCCCGCGCCAGCTGCGAGGCGTCGGCCGCCTGCGTGGTCAGCTGCCGCACCTGCACCTCGAAACGGCTCCGCTTCGCGTTGGGCAACCCCTTGATCCTCACGTCGCCCGCAAACCGCGTCGCCTGTTCGGTGCGGAAGGCCAGGTTCTTCACCGACAGATCGGCCACCCGTCCCGCCACCGTACACTGCAGCCGGTCGACCGACAGATTCCAGTGTTCGAGCGCGGGCGCGAAACTCGACACGTCGGCCGACGTGAGGTGCGACGGCCTGATGGCCGCATCCATCTCGACGTTGCGGATGAAATCCTTGTACTCGGCCCACGACTCGCCGTGCAACCGCACCCAGTCCATCCGCAGGTCCGACTCCGCAGTCGCGATCCGCGTATTCGACAGCTCGACAGTGCCGTTGTCGACCAAAAAGTCGCCCGTCAGCTCCCTGATCGCAAACCCCGTACGCTCGTAGCCCGCGAATCTCCGGATCTCGCCCGAGACCACAGGCCCCGCCAGGCGAAAATTGTCGATCCGGGTGCGGATCTCCCGGATCCGCATATCGTTCCAGTTGATCCCTCCGCGGCGTCGCGCCGTGTCGCGCTTTTGCAGCCGGAACTCCATCGTGTCGACCTCCAGCTGTCCGATCGTCAGTTGGAAGTTACCCTTCTTTTTGCGGTCGCGCCGCGAGATCTTCTCGACGATCTGCTTGATGTTCATCACCCCGTCGGGCATCTCCCGCAGGCAGAACATCGCCCCCTGCAGCTGCGCCTCGCGCAGTGCCAGCCCGCCTGCCGAACGCCCGAAGGCCCCCACCGAGAGGTCCGCCACCCGGGCATAGATCATCGTGTCGCCCCCCAGGTCTTCGATATAGAGGTCGTGCAGCCGGACGTGGTCCAGCAGCGCGATCGACACGCTGCCCACCTGCACCCGGGCCCCGAGCAACTCCGACGCCATGCCCGCCGTCCGTTGCACGACAAAGGTCTGCACACGATCGATCGTGAGCAACAAAGAGGCAGTGACCGGCAAAAACAGCACAATCAACAGCGCTGTCGAGACGAGGTTTGCCAATATTTTTATACCTTTGTGCATCATAAGCCCGTTTAACGAGCAAAAATAAGGATTTTCCTGCAATAAAACGAAGAAAATTTATGGATATTACCATCCTTGGCATCGAATCGTCGTGCGACGATACCTCCGCGGCCGTTTTGCGCAACAATGTGCTGCTCTCGAACGTCATCGCCTCCCAGGCCGTACACATGAAATACGGCGGCGTGATTCCCGAACTGGCCTCCCGCGCCCACCAGCAGAACATCATCCCCGTGGTCGACACCGCCCTCAAGGAGGCCGGCATCACCGCCGACGACCTCGACGCCATCGCCTTCACCCGTGGCCCCGGCCTGGTCGGCTCGCTCCTCGTCGGGGTCTCCTTCGCCAAAGGACTCGCCCTCTCGCACGACATCCCCCTCGTCGAAGTCAACCACCTCCAGGGCCATATCCTCTCCCACTTCGTCGACCTGCCCGACCGTCAGCTGCCCCACCCGTCGTTCCCCTTCCTCTGTCTTTTGGTCAGCGGCGGACATACCCAGATCGTCCGCGTCGACTCCCCCGTCGACATGGAGATCATCGGCACCACCATCGACGACGCCGCCGGCGAAGCCTTCGACAAATGCGCCAAAGTGATGAACCTCGGCTATCCCGGCGGCCCCCTGATCGACCGCCTCGCCCGCGAAGGCGACCCTAAGCGCTTCCGCTTCGCCCACCCCCACGTCGACGGCTTCAACTACTCCTTCTCCGGACTCAAAACCTCCTTCCTCTACACCCTGCGCGACGAAGTGGCCCTCGACCCCGACTTCATCGAGAAAAACCGGGCCGACCTCTGCGCCTCCCTCCAGCATACCATCGTCTCCATCCTCCTCGACAAACTCGCCAAAGCCGCCAAAGCTACCGGCATCCGCGATATCGCCATCGGCGGCGGCGTCTCCGCCAACTCCGGCCTCCGCAACGGCATCGTCGAAGAGGGTCGCCGCCGTGGCTGGCGCACCTTCCTCCCCGAATTCAAGTTTACCACCGACAACGCCGCCATGATCGCCGTGGCCGGCCTCCACCACTACCGCGCCGGCCACCTCTCCCACCTCGACGTCGCACCCGTCGCACGCCTCGAAGAAATGCTGTAAGCACTCCCGGGTGCGGATGCTGCCGACAACGTGTAACGACAGCGACTGCGCTCCTTGGGCCAATGGTTTGGCCCAGCCGCGCGGGCGAACC
>CAZHMX010000066.1:0-3171 GCA_964533725.1 uncultured Alistipes sp.
TGATCGACTCGCCCGATATTCCGCTCAACGTCTCGCGCAGCTACCTGCAGAGCGATTCGAACGTCAAGAAGATCTCGAATTACATCACCCGCAAGGTGGCCGACCGGCTGCAGGAGCTCTTCAACACGATGCGCCCGGAGTACGAGTCGAAGTGGGACGACCTCAAAATCTTCATCCAGTACGGCATCCTCACCGACGAGAAGTTCGCCGACAAGGCCTCGTCGTTCATGCTCCTGAAGAACGCAGACGGCAAATACTTCACGGCCAGTGAGTATACCGAGTTAGTGAAGGCCGACCAGACGGACAAAAACGGCAAACTGGTCCTCCTCTACGTCGATGATCCCGAGGGCAAACACACCTTCCTCGAGGCGGCCAAGGGCAAGGGTTACGATGTGCTGGTGATGGACGGTCAGCTGGACAACCACTACATCAACTGGTACGAGTCGAAGAATACGGATACCCGTTTCGCCCGTGTGGACAGCGACGTGGTGGAGAAGCTGATCCAGAAGGAGACGCCCCTCACGATGTCGCTCACGGAGGCGCAGCAGGAGGTTTTGCGCCCCGTCTTCGAGAGCCAGATGCCGCAGGACGAGAAGATCCGCTACGAGATCTCGTTCGAGGCGATGGCGGCCGACGAAGCGCCCGTTGTCATCATCCAGAACGAGTTTATGCGCCGCATGAAGGAGATGGCGGCCATGGGTGGCGGCGGCATGAGCCAGTTCTACGGTCAGATGCCCGACAGCTACACGATCGCCGTCAACGGAAATCACCCCATCGTGGTCGATATCCTGGGCAAGGTCGAGAGCGAGTACGGTGACAAGCTGAAGTCGGTCACCAAGAAGATCGACGCCGCCGTGGCCGAGGAGAAGCGTTTCGACGAGGTGGTGAAGGACAAGAAGGAGTCCGATCTTACCCCCGAGGAGAAGCAAACCCGCGAGGAACTGTCGACGAAGATCGTCACCCTGCGCAACGAGCGCGACGAGCGGCTGAAGGAGATCGGCAAGGGCAGCACCCTGGTGCGTCAGATCATCGACCTGGCGCTGCTGACGAACGGCATGCTCAAGGGCAAGAACCTGACGGATTTCATCCAGCGTTCGATCACCCTGATCGAAAAATAGTCCTCCCGGACGTTAAAAAGGGCTGCACGAGAAGTCGTGCAGCCCTTTTTAAGTGTCCAAACACATGGACCGGGGAGCGCCGCGCGGCAAGGGGCAGGGTCCTGTCCCGCCCCGACGAGCGCAACCGTGTCTTGACACGCTGTCTTGATACGACTGCGCTCGTCGGGGCAGGATAGGACCCTGCCCCTTGCCGCGCGGGCGCTCTCCGGTCCGTAATATGTGGGCCAACTAAAAAAATCTTGAGAAAAACTATAAAAAATAGTTGTACGTGAAGATTTTTTAGTTACCTTTGCAGTGCAGATTGGTAAACAAGAAGAATCCGATGGAAAAACTTACAAAACGCGAAGAGGAGCTGATGCAGTACTTTTGGAAAGAGGGGGCGCTGTTCGTCCGGGATCTGGTCGACCGCGCACCCGAACCCAAGCCTCACTTCAACACCCTTTCGACGATGGTGCGGTCGCTCGAAGCCAAGGGTTATCTGGGCCATAAGGCCTACGGGTCGACCTATCGGTATTACCCGCTGGTTACGGAGGAGGAGTTCCGCCGCAGCGGTCTCGCGGCCTTTATCGACAAATATTTCGGACGCTCGTACTTGGGCGCGGTGTCGTCGTTAGTGAGCGAGGAGAAGATCTCCGTGGAGGAGCTGAAGGAGCTGATCCGGCAAATCGAACGGGGGCAAAGCCAAACGAAACAACGCTAAACGGAAGACGGTTATGGAGCAACTGTTGCTTTACTCGGTGCGGTCGGCGGGAGTGCTGGCGGTTTTCTACCTTTTCTATAAGGTGCTGTTGAGCCGCGAGACCTTCCACCGGTTCAATCGCGCGGTGCTGTTGCTCTCCGTGGTGCTTGCGTTCGTGTTGCCGCTGTGCCGGATTACCTGCTACTGCGAGGTGGCGGTGGAGCGGCCCCGGGTGACCGATATCCCGTTGCAGCTGCTTGTGTCTGCGCCGCAGGACGAACCCTTCGAAGGTCGGTCGTGGAGCGATATGGCCGGCGGGATCTATCTTTGCGGCGTGGCGGGGGCCTTGCTCTGCTGGTTAGTGTCGATGGGGGTGGTTGCGCGACGGATCCGCGGAGGACGCAGCCGCCGTTTCGGACGTCGCGGGGTGCGTCTGGTGCTGCATGAACGGAAGGAACCGCCCTTCAGCTGGATCTGCTGGGTCGTCCTCTCGGAGGGCGATTTCCGGGCGGCGGCGCGGCCGATCCTGACCCACGAGTGCGCCCATCTGCGTTTGGGTCATTCGGTCGATCTTTTGGCGGTCGATCTGCTGGGAACGCTTCAGTGGTTCAATCCCGCCCTGTGGTTGGTGCGGGCGGAGCTGCGGGCGATCCACGAGTACGAAGCCGACGCGGCGGTGCTTCGCAGCGGAGCCGATGCCCGCGAATATCAATTGTTACTTATCAGAAAAGCCGTTGGCGCGAGGTGGTGCTCTGTGGCCAACAGCTTTAATCACAGTAAACTTAAAAACCGTATTACCATGATGTTACGTGAAAAATCTTCGGCACGTACGGCGCTCCGGGCGCTGTACCTCGTGCCCCTGACGGGTTTCGCACTGGGCGCATTCGCCCGCACCGTCATCCTCCCCGTCTATCCGGAGGACAAAGTTAAGGAAACTTCGGCACTTGTGCAAGCGCCCGAAGCGGAAAAAACAGCAGCCCGGACGGCTGCATCCCCGAAATCGCGGGTCCGCAAGCGTCCGTCGGCCTCCGAAAACGGAGCGGCTGACAGCGTTGCCCAATCGTTAAAGCTGACCGGTCGCGAGACTTCGTCTCGTGTTGCCGCCGGCGACCCGATCCTCTATATCGTCGACGGCCGGGAGGTCGCCTCGATCGAGGGGCTGGCTCCCGAGCGGATTCAATCCATCGCCGTGCTGAAAGGTGCCGCCGCCATGTCCGAATATGGCGACCGGGCCAAAGACGGAGCGATTATCATAACGACTAAGTCGGCGGAGGCTGTCGATCAAGCTGCGTCGGATGCCGCCGTTAAGAAGGCCGGCGTCTCCTCGGTGCGTATTGACGGCAGCGACGGCAAGTCGATCGTCTATGTCGTCGA
>CAZHMX010000066.1:3271-10477 GCA_964533725.1 uncultured Alistipes sp.
TCGACACGATCGAAGGTCTGGATCCGGAGCGGATCGCCTCCATCGCCGTGCTGAAGAATCCCGAGGCACTGTCCAAATATGGTGAGCAGGCCAAGGATGGAGCGATTATCATAACGACCAAGTCGGCGAAGGCTGTCGATCAAGCTGCGTCGGATGCCGCCGTTAAGAAGGCCGGCATCTCCTCGGTGCGTATTGACGGCAGCGACGGCAAGTCGATCGTCTATGTCGTCGACGGCCGGGAGGTCGACACGATCGAAGGTCTGGATCCGGAGCGGATCGCCTCCATCGCCGTGCTGAAAGGTCCTGCCGCCACGTCCGAATATGGCGACCGGGCCAAGGACGGAGCGATTGTCATAACGACCAGGTCGGCGGAGGCTGTCGACTGCGCTGCGTCGGATGCGGCTGAGTCTGTCGACCGTGCTGCGTCGGGGGATCTCTATCGGGATGGCCGGTGTGGACTTCCCGTGGCGATCCGGTGACAGCAACGGCAAATCGATCTCCATATCGTCTGTGGTCCGGAACTAACCCCGGTTGAGTTTCCGGTCACGGGACGAGAGTGCAAGCCCGTTTTCTGTCGGCTTCAGCTACAGCGCGCGGAAAGATTCCGGGGCCGCGTTCGGATCCGGCGGGCGGGCCGAAGAGGCGAAGGACGCCCTTGCGGACAAGTGGCCGGAGCCTGAATAAACACCACGGAAAACCCTTGCGGTAGCGAAAACAGACCTGACGCATACGGGATATCAATGGCCCGTATGCGTCAGGTCTGTTTTGTCGCCGAGGTGTCGGGGCGGAAGGGTGGGGCGGAGGTGCGGAGCAATCCGCGTCCTCCGCCCTGCCGCTGCGGATCTATGCCACCCGCAGCACCACTTCGCCCTGCTCGTCGGCCTCGACCAGAACGGTGTCGCCGCGGTGCAGCTGCTCGTCGATCACCAGCCCCGACAGCGGTTCCTCGATCTTCTCGCAGAGGGTGCGCTTGAGCGACCGCACGCCGTAACGCGATTCGTAACCCAGCTCGGCCAGGCGGCGTTTGGCGCGGTCGGTGATGCGGACGGTGTAGCCGAGCTGCTCGGTGCGGGCCAGAAGACCGCTCAGTTCCAGCTCGATGATCCGCTCCACGTCATGCGGCTCGAGCGTGCGGAAGAGGATGATGTCGTCCACGCGGTTGAGGAACTCGGGGGCGAAGATCTCCTCCAAAGCTCGGCGGTAGTTGTGCTCGGGGGCCTCGGTCTCCTCGTCGCGTTTGGAGGAGGTGTTGTAACCCACCTGCTTGACGCGTTTGGATACCTCGCGCGAGCCGGCGTTGGAGGTCATGATGATGACCGTGTTGCGGAAGTCGACGCGGCGTCCCTGGCCGTCGGTGAGCCACCCCTCGTCGAAGAGCTGCAACATGAGGTTGAAGACGTCGGGATGGGCCTTTTCGATCTCGTCGAAGAGCACCACGCTGTAGGGGTGTCGGCGTACGGCCTCGGTCAGCTGGCCCCCCTCGCCGTAACCGACGTAACCCGGAGGCGAGCCGATCAGGCGGGCGACGTTGTGTTTTTCGCCGTATTCGCTCATGTCGATGCGGATCAACCCCTGCCGTTCGTCGAACAGCCACTTCGAAAGCTCTTTGGCCAGCAGCGTCTTGCCCACGCCCGTGGGACCGACGAAGAGAAAGACCCCGACGGGCCGGCGCTCGTCTTTCAGCCCCGTGCGCGAACGGCGGATCGAACGGGCCACGCGCTCTACGGCCTCCTGCTGTCCCACAACGGTGTTCGAAAGGTGCTCCCCGAGGTTGCGCAGCCGTTCCATCTCGCCGCCTGCGACGCGCTCGGCGGGAATCCCCGTGACCGAGGTGATCACCTGCGCGATATGTTCGGGCCGAATCTCGGCGGGATGGTCCGAGAGCGACTGCCGCCACTCGGCGCGACTCTGTCCGAGCCGCGAACGCAGCGCCAGCTCGCGCAACCGTGCCGAGGCGGCCTTCTCGTAGACCAGCGCCTCGACCGCCTCGCGACGCTCCCGGCGGGCCGACTGGATCGCCTGCTCCATCTCGCGCATCTCGACCGGCTCCCGGGCCGTCTGGAGGTGCATCCGCGCACCGGCCTCGTCCAGGATGTCGATGGCCTTGTCGGGGAAGTAGCGGTCGGTGATGAACCGGCCGGTGAGGGTTACGCAGGCGCGCAGCGCCTCGTCCGTGTAGCGCACCTTGTGGTGATGCTCGTAACGCGGGGCGATATTTTTCAGGATGGTATAGGTCTCCTCGGCCGTCGTCGGCTCGACCATCACCCGTTGGAAACGGCGTTCCAGGGCGGCATCCTGCTCGATCTGCTCGCGGTATTCGTCGAGGGTCGTGGCACCGATGGTCTGCAGCTCGCCGCGTGCCAGGGCGGGTTTCAGGATGTTGGCCGTGTCGAGGCTTCCCTGCGTCGAACCGGCACCGACGATGGTGTGGATCTCGTCGATGAAGAGGATCACATCGTCCGCGCGGCGCAACTCGTCCAGGAGCTGCTGCATGCGCTCCTCGAACTCGCCGCGGAACTTCGTCCCCGCCACGAGCGACGAGATGTCGATCGAATAGAGCCGTTTGCCCTGGATCGTGTAGGGCACCTCGCCCGCAGCCATCCGCAGGGCCAGACCCTCGACAATGGCGCTCTTGCCTACGCCCGCCTCGCCGATCAGTACGGGGTTGTTCTTCTTGCGGCGCGAGAGGATCTGGATCACCCGTTCGATCTCGCGTTCGCGTCCCACGACGGGGTCAATCTTGCCTTCGCGGGCCCGTTCGGTCAGGTCGACGCCGAATTTGTCGAGCATGGCGTGACGGCCGGATGCCGGACCTTCGGGGCGGTTCTCCTCGTCGTAATCCAGCAGATGGGCATTTATCTGTATGTTGCGCACCTCCTCGCCCGAGTTGAAGCGGGCGAAGGCCGCCTCGACCATCGCCTTCGTGATGTGATAGCGCGACAGCACGGAGGTCGTCTGCGACGCGGGGTCGGCCAGCTGGTAGAGCAGCAGATGAGCCGTCGAGATATTCGGCGCCTCGGAGAAGTGCTCTTGCAGGCGGCGGGCCAGGTCGCGGTAATAGGTCTCGGGGTTCTGGTCGCTCTCGGGGGCGGCGTCTATGGCGTGCTGAAGACCAAGACGCAGCTGATAAAGCTCCCAACTTTTGAGTTGCGTGCTCAAAATCTGAAAGGCCAGCGATCCCTCTTCGCGCAGCACCTCGGCCACCAGACGGTCGCCCAGACAGTTGTTGCGGGAATTCTTGGCCGTGTCGAACGTCGTGCGGGCTATGGCCGCCTCGAGCGTTTTGGAAATCTTGTTCTGCATCATCGTCAATCGTTTTTTTCGTAAAGTTCGACCATATAACGCATTTTTGCGCCTTCAAAGTATACGGGCCCGTTAACCGCCTGAGGCCCAGCGGCCCGATTTTTGCCCCTGTCGCCACCAAACCTTTTTTTACAGAACAATGATCGAATCCAGTTCCTGTACCCGTTGGCAGCAGTGGCTGCATCTGCTGTCGTTTTTGGCGGGTATCGCCATCCTGGCAGCCGTGACCGCCGAGATCCTTACGAGCGACCGGACGCGTTTCCCGGAGTGGTATTTGGTGACGCAGTTCGTGGTCTGCGTGATCTTCCTGGCCGACTTCTTCGCCAACGGACGAACCGGCCGCATGCGGCGGCACTTCCTGTTTTTGGGCTTGCCCTATCTGTTGCTTTCGATCCCTTACCTGGTGCTTCTGGAGTGGTCGGGGATCCATCTGTCGCGGCCGTGGGCGATGGCGTTGGGGACCGTGCCGCTGTGGCGCACGTTCCTCGCGCTCTATATCATCATCCACGCGCTCATCCGCTCGCGCGTCAAGATGCTGGCGGTGGCTTACGTGCTGACGGTCATCCTCTTCACCTATATCTCGGGGTTGATCTTCTACGATTTCGAAGTGGGCGTCAATCCCCACCTGCACGGTTTGGGCAATGCCGTCTGGTGGGCCTGGATGGGGGTGACGACCGTCGGTGCAGCCATCTTTCCGGTGACGGTCGTAGGCAAGATCTTCGCCGTGCTGCTGCCGATCCTCGGGATGATGATGTTCCCGATCTTCACGATCTACGTGACGGAGATCTACACGCGACGCTACAAAAAAGAGGGACGGCCGAACCCTTGAGTCCGGCCGTCCGCAGGCGGTTGTTCCGTATGGCGGTTTGTCGTTGCGGTTTACGGCCGTTTGGTCTCAAGACCGAAGAGCTCGGACAGACGGTTCGACAGGTCGGTGTTGTCCATCAGGCCGTTGATTCGCTCGGCTCCCGTGCCGTAGAGATAGACGGGGACGGGAATACCCGTGTGGCCCGTGGTCGAGAAACGGTAGTCGATACCGCTCTCCGAGAGGGTGAAGTCGGGGTTGCCGCTGGGCATCGTCAGACCGCCCGACTCGTGGTCGGCAACCACCACGACCAACGTTCCGGGGTGGGTGTCGGCATAGTCCATGGCGCGGTTTACGGCCTGTTCGAAGTCGCGCATCTCGAGCAACAGTCCCGCGGCATCGTTCTCCTGCGCATCGAAATCGATGCGCGAACCCTCGACCATCAGGACAAAGCCCTTGCCGCTCTTCTGGCTTTGGGCCGTCAGCAGCTCGAGGGCTTTCGACGTGGCACGGGGCAGATAGTCGCCGCGACCTTTCAGCGAACTGGTCATGTGGTGGTTGGCCATCAGCCCGATCACGGGGGCTTCGGTGACGGCCTCCAGTTCGTCGAGCGAGGTCACCACGCCGTAACCCTTCTCGCGGAGCAGATCCAGCGGCGCAGGCGTATCGGGATCGGCCGACGAGGAGAAGGTGCGGACCCCGCCGCCGAAGGCGACGTCGATCCCGCTGTCGACAAACTGGCGGGCGATGGTGGCATAATTGCCGCGGTCGAAGGTGTGGGCATAGAATGCGGCGGGCGTGGCGTGGCCCAGGTCGGAGGTGACGACTAAACCCGTGGGACACCCTTTGGCCTCGGCGCGGGCGATGAGCGACTCGAGGATGACGCTGTCGGGCGTGATGCCGATCATGCTGTTGTTGGTCTTCGAACCCGTCGCCAGCGCGGTTCCCGAGGCGGCCGAGTCGGTGACGCGGTTGTTGAGCGACTGGGTGGTGGTCAGGGCGATGTTCTGGGCGCGGTCGAAGGCCGTCGGCTCGTAATTGTTCTCGATGATCAGCATGGCGGCGTGGCTCAATCCCATGCCGTCACCGATCATGTAGATCAGATTTCGGGGTGTCTGCTCCTGTTCGGGGCAGGTGGCGCAGCCTGCAAGCACCAGCGAGGCTGCGGCGGCGAAAAGGGTCGAAAGTTTGCTTTTCATATTCATGATGGTCTCTTTTTCCGAACAAAAGTAGGGATTAAATGTCGAAAATCCAAATTTCTTTGCTACCTTCGTGGCTGAAAAATGATTGGCGACGGACAATGAAGGTGAAGATAGCGCCCGACTGGGGCGAGATATTGCAGGGCGAGTTCGAGAAACCCTATTTCGAGGAGTTGACGCGTTTCGTGCGCGATGAATATGGCCGCGGGAGGGTCTTCCCGCGCGGCGCCAACATCTTCCGTGCCTTCGACAAATGCCCGTTCGAACGGCTGAAGGTGGTCATCATCGGCCAGGATCCCTACCACGGCGACGGACAGGCCAACGGACTCTGTTTCTCGGTGGCCGAGGGCGTGCCCTTTCCGCCGTCGCTCGAGAACATCTTCAAGGAGGTGTCGAGCGATACGGGGGCCGCGGTTCCGCCTACGGGCGAACTGGACCGGTGGGCCGAACAGGGGGTGCTGCTGCTGAACTCGGTGCTCACCGTGCGCGCCCACCAGGCCGCCTCGCATGCGGGTCACGGCTGGGAGACCTTTACCGATGCCGTGGTGCGCGAAATCGCCTCGCGCAAGCAGGGGGTGGTCTATATGTTGTGGGGCAACTACGCCCAGCGCAAGGGAAGCATCGCTGCCCCGGCGCGCAACCTGATACTCAAGTCGGTGCACCCCTCGCCTTTGTCGGCCTACCGGGGGTTCTTCGGCTGCCGCCACTTCTCGCAGGCCAACGCCTATCTGGTCAGTCAGGGTCAAACCCCCATCGTGTGGTAGCCTTCGGCCCGGCGGTAAACGGTAGGGAGCGCCCTGTTTTTAAGATGTAAAACGTAAAACGGAGACAATTAAGATGATCAGGAGTCTGGGTATACTGCTCTGGATTTGTTACGCGGCGTTGGCGGTGTGCGTGCTGCTGACCCTCTTTCTGATGGTGATGGGCGAGTTGAAGCTGACGCTGGTTTTCGGCTCGGCCTCGCTGTTTTTGTTTGCAATGGCGGTGGTGCTGAACAAGGAGCGGCGGATCGTCCGGATGATGAACGACGACGATTACCCTGCCGAATAGCTTTTGTCGGCAGGATCTTTGTCTCCGAAACGGGTGTTTCGGTAAATTTTTTCGCTCCGCAGGGCCGGGAAATGAAAAATAATGCAAAAATCATTTGCACGTTTTCCGTAAAGTAGCTATTTTTGCACTGCAAACGAAAAGTGCCTCTTTTCGCAGGCCGGTTGCGGAGGCAATCGGTCGAGGCGTGAGAAGGTGCTTGAGAATGAAAGATTGTTTAACGCTTAATATTTTACAGACCTATGATTAAGATTGGTATCAACGGTTTCGGACGCATCGGTCGTCTGGTATTCCGCGCTGCATGCAACAATGCAGAGATCGAGGTTGTCGGTATCAACGACCTCGTTCCCGTAGACTACATGGCTTATATGCTGAAGTATGACACGATGCACGGCCAGTTCAAAGGCACGATCGCTGTCGAGGACGGCAAGCTGGTGGTTAACGGCAAGGCTATCCGCGTAACGGCCGAGAAGGATCCCGCAAACCTGAAGTGGAACGAGGTAGGTGCAGAGTACGTGGTTGAGTCGACCGGTCTGTTCCTGACCAAGGAGAAGGCCCAGGCTCACATCGCAGCCGGTGCCAAGTATGTCGTGATGTCGGCTCCTTCGAAGGACGACACCCCGATGTTCGTCTGCGGCGTCAACACCGACACCTATGCCGGTCAGACCATCGTTTCGAACGCATCCTGCACCACCAACTGCCTGGCTCCCATCGCCAAGGTGCTCAACGACAAGTTCGGTATTACGGACGGTTTGATGACCACCGTTCACTCGACCACCGCAACCCAGAAGACCGTCGACGGTCCCTCGATGAAGGACTGGCGCGGCGGCCGTGCTGCCAGCGGCAACATCA
>CAZHMX010000067.1:0-10086 GCA_964533725.1 uncultured Alistipes sp.
TTCGCCCGCGCGGCTGGGCCAAACCATTGGCCCAAGGAGCGCAGTCGTATCAGGACGCGTAGGGCCAGGAGTTGTTCCCGCGCTACGGCAGGGTGTTGAGGTGTTTGTCGACCAGGAGGGGGGAGGTTAGGAGGGGGCGGACATCGGTGTTTTGTTTGGCTTTAAGGCGGAGGGTGCAGAGGTCGCAGTCGCCTTCGAGGGTCGGGCGGTCGCCGAGGTTGACGAAGGTGGGGTAGAGGGACTGTGCGCCGTTGCTGTGCAACCGGTCGAGGGTCATGTTCTCCATTTCGCGGGCGGCGAGGGGTTCGATGCCGACGAATTCGAATACCTGGGGGTCGTAGGGTATGGCGGCGCTGAAGGCGTTGACGCCCTGGAGGTTTTTGCCGCGGAGACGCAGCTCGACGATCTGCCCGGCCTGACAGCTTCGGGCCGAGGGGACGAGTTCGAGCTGACCGCCGACGCGGGGGGCGTTGCGGGGGTTGACACCGCCGTCGAGTTGCGTGGCGACGATCGAGATGTCGAGGGCGTCGATCAGGCCGTTTCCGTTGACGTCGCCGTTGCTTACGTAGCCGTCGAAGTCGGGGTCGCCGGTGCGCAGACCGGTGTAGTTCATGTAGGAGGTCAGGTCGTTGCGGTCGATGCGGCCGTCGCGGTTGATGTCGCCCTGCCGGTAGCTTTCCGAGCCGGGGACCTTGAAGATGTAGATCTCGCGGCCCGAGCCGAAACCGCCCACGGCTTCGGTCACATGGAGCCGCACGTAGCGGGCTGCCGGCTGGTCGGCGAAGGTGAAGACCTTCACTTCGGCGTTGCGTTCCCAGACGAAGTCGCCTGCCTCATGCCAGGTTTTGCGATCCATGCTCCAGGCGACCTGCCCGCGCAGGATATTTCCGTTGCCGGCGTTGCAGCGCGGCAGATAATGGAGGCGGTCCAGCCGGTTTACCGTTCCCAGATCCATCGTCAGGTCGAAGGGCACGGCATTCTGCCCGTATTTCGTGTGCCACAGATGGTCTGATTCGTCGAAGTCGAAGAGCCGTTGAAGCCCTGCGCCGCCCTGTGCGGGGGCCGACGAGTGGCCGCGGATGGCGCGGACGGCGAATTGCAGCGGGTCGGCCTGGGTGGCGGACCGGCACTCGGCCCAGTCGGAGAGGGCCTCGGCGTTGACGGCCCGCACGCGGAAGAGGTAGTCGGTTTCGGGACGGAGGTCTTCGAACCGGAGGGCGGTGTCGCGGATGGTGGTGTAACGCATGCCGTCGAAGTCTATTTCGTAGAAGTCGGCATTGTCGACGGGTGCCCAGGTCGGGGTGAGGGCGTAGGGTTCGGATGCGGCGACCGAGGGCTGCGGAGCCTCGAGGGGGCCCATGGTCAGACGGAAGGGGTCGGAGGGTGAGGCGACGTATCCTTCGACGACGACATTCACGGCGTCGGTCGTCACATCGGCTGCGGGCAGTTTGATCCGCAGTTTCGGTGCGCCGGTGATCCGGAGGGCGGCGAATTCGCTGCCGGGGGTGGCGAAACGGTTCAGTTCGGGTGCGGCGTCGAAGTAGAAACCTTCGGCGGCGTCGGCATAGGCGTCGGCCGTGTTGCGGGGCGTGAGTTTGATCCGCCGCCCGCCCATGTCGGCCGTGATGCGGCGCGGTGGCGTGACGGTGTTGATCCACAGCTCGGTGCGCTGGCGGGGATGGAATCCCTCGAAACGGCCCTCGGTGGGACGGATCACCACGGAGAGGGTGTTGCGTTCGTCGAGCGAGGTTTCGATGCGGGTGGTGGTGCAGGCGTTCCGGCGCCAGGCCTCCGTGCGGCCGTCGTCGTCATAGAGGGTGAAGCGGGACTCGCCCTCGGGATAGAGGTCGAAGATCCGCAGGTCGGCGGGCATCTGGCCGACGTTGTTGTGGGGCGCGGTCAAGGGGATGATGGCGCCGCTGCGCACGAAGAGGGGCAGTTTCCAGAGCGGTGCGTCGTAGTTGTTGATCACGACGCCGCCCTCGTAACGTTCGCCGGTGAAATAGTCGATCCAGGTGCCGCGGGGCAGATAGATGCCGTTGCGGATGTCGTTGCCGTCGGCGTCGGGACGTGTGGCGCGGTAGACGGGGGCCACAAGGAGGTCGTTGCCGTAGAGATACTGGTAACGGGTGGCGGTTCCGAGGGTGTAGGGGTTGGGTTCGGCGAGCATCATGGCGCGGACCAGGGGTAGACCGTCGACGGCCTCACGGGCGAGGGTGTAGGTGTAGGGCATCCACTGCGCCTTCATCTTCAGATACCAGCGGTTGATCGACGCGGCGGGTTCGCCCAAGGCGTGGGGATACTTTTCGTTGGCGCCCCAGCCGTCCATGTTGAGCTGCATCGGGGTGAAGGTCTTCCACTGGAAATCGCGCACGTTGACCGGCAGGTTCCGGCCGCCGAATATGCCGTCCATGTCGGACGAGATGTTGGGCTGCCCGGCCAGTCCGGAGCCGATGTAGGTCGGGATGTGGAAACGGATGTACTCCCATTCGCCGCCGGTCTGGTCGCCCGACCAGATGCCGGCGTAACGCTGCGTGCCGGCCCAGCCGTCGAGGGTGATGATGAAGGGCCGCGCGTTGCCGCCGTAGTAGGGCATTACCTGCGCCGCGTCGGCCACGCCGTTCAGGCCGAACGAGTAGCCGGCGCCGACCCAGGCCACGTCGGTCTTCAGGATGCGCACGCCGGCGTCGCGCACCTCTTTGACGATATCGCGCTGCAACAGGGCGCCGACCCCCTCCCTGGGGTGCAGGGCGCTTTGGGTCCAGAGTCCGATTTCGACGCCGTGTTCGCGGGCATAGTCGCCGAACTCCTTCAGGTTCTGTATGTTGCCGTCGAGGGTTTCGGTCTGTCCGTACCCGGCGCCGTACCCGTCGTTCGGCAGCACCCAGCCCAACGGCATGTCGTGGCGGGCATAGCGGTCGACAACGGCGCGGGCCGAGAAGAGGTAGTTGCCCAGTTCGCCGTTGAGCGATTCGCGCACGCCGCCGTCGGCCTGCCGGCCCTCTTTGTAGCGTTTGCCGTCCTCGAAGAGAATCCCTGCGGGATCCTCGCGCCAGTAGTCGCGGTTGTAGGCGTTCAGGTGACCCTCGTAAAAGCCGAATTTGGGCAGCAGCACGGGGTGCCCCGTCAGCTGGTAATAGTCGCGCAGCAGCGGCACGCACCCTTCGTCGACCAGGCAGAAGAGGTCGAGCCAGGGGGTCTGGTGACACAGCACGACGCGGTCGGCCTCGCCGGCCCCGAAGTCGTACCGACCCTTTTTGAAGGTGTGCCAGAATATGCCGTAACCGCCTGTGGACCAATAGAAAGGCGCGGGCGAGCAGACGCCGCCGTCGGTCCAGCTGTTCTGGTTTTCGATAGCGATCGTGCGGCCTTTGTGCGAGAACCGTCCGTTCTGCACGCCGCCGCCGAAGAAATATTCGTCCCTTCCGGCGCGCAGGGTGAGCGTGGTCTGCCGGCTGTCGAACTGCACGGCCGCCGCCTCGTCGATGACCACGCGGTCCGACGCGAGATCGCGCACCTGCATCAGACCGCTTTGGCGGTCGAACCTTACGGCGATGGCGCGGGTCCTTACCGTAAAGGCCTCGTCGCCGGTCTCGATCTTCAGTTCGCCGACCTCGCGGCGCGGCCGGTCGACGAGCATTTGTGCGGGCGGTTCGGCCACGGGGTCGCGCAGGGCGCCGCCTGCGGGATCCTGAAAGAGCCGGAAGATCCGTTCGCCGTAGAAGTCGACCATCCGTCGCCCGCCGTTGCTGAAGACTACCTCCACGGTGGTGGTGTTGATCTGCTGCACGGAGGTCGGCAGCGCCTGTATTTCATCGTTTTGCGCTACGCCGGTGGCCGGGGCAAGCAGCCCGATCAGCGCTGCGGCAAATAAAAAGGCTCGTTTATACATCGCTTTGTCTTGTGTGTTTTCTCTGCGTTGCTTCCCCTGAACGGGGGATTCCAAGGGGCAAGATACGGCAAAAAAACGGTTTGTGCAAACATTTCGCCTGTGCGGGGCGGTTCAGGCCGGCGTTTTGTGCAGCCGCGAGAGTTCCCGCAGGAGCAGGACGAGGGCCAGTGCCGAGGCGGTGGCGTCGGCGATG
Organism: uncultured Alistipes sp.; assembly: GCA_964533725.1. Classification (GTDB taxonomy): domain Bacteria; phylum Bacteroidota; class Bacteroidia; order Bacteroidales; family Rikenellaceae; genus Alistipes. The sequence goes on from CAZHMX010000067.1 coordinate 4,086, forward strand.
GGGATGGCGGCCCACACCCCTTCGACTCCGTAGCGCGGGGGGAGGATCAGGAGCAGCGGCACCAGAAAGAGCATCTGACGCGTCATCGAAAGGAGGATGGCCCACCGTGCGCGGCCGATGTACTGGAAGAAATGGGCCGTCACGATCTGAAATCCCACCACGGGGAAACAGATCAGCACCCGTTGCAGTCCGTGTGCCGCCGCCGCTGCCAGCGCCGCGGCATTCGCGTCGCCCCGTTCCGAGACGAAACACCCGGCGATAGCTTCGGGAAAGAGCCGTGCGGCCAGGAATCCGCACGTGGTGACCGTGCAGGCGCAGAGCAGCGTCAGCCCCAACGCCCGCCGCACGCGATCCATCCGCTGCGCTCCGTAATTGTATCCCACGATGGGCTGCATGCCCTGGTTGAGTCCCGACACGATCGTCAGGAAGAGCATCGTCACGCGGTTGATGATGCCGTAGGCGCCGATATAGAGCTCGCCCCCCTCGGCCGACAGGGCGTTGTTGACGCAGACGGTCACGGCCGACGCGCAGAGGTGCACCATGAACGGGGCCATCCCGATCGAGAGGATGCCGCCGATGATGTGCCGGTCTAACCGGAAGATGTCGCGCCGGAACCGCAGGAAACTCTGCCGGTGGGCGAAGTGTGCCAGCGTCAGCGCCAGCGCCGCGGCCTGCGACAGCAGCGTAGCGGCCGCCGACCCCCGGATACCCCAGCCCAGCCCGAAGATAAAGAGCGGATTGAGGATGCAGTTCAGCGCGATGGAGGTCAGCACGACCGCCATGGCCCGCCCCGGATAGCCCGAGGCCCGCACCACTTCGTTCAGACTCAGATAGAGGTGGGTGATCACCGTTCCGGGCAGCAGGATCCGCATGAAGTCGCGTGCCAGGGGCAGCGTCTGCTCCCCCGCCCCGAAGAGCGTCAGCACCGCGTCGAGCCTCCAGAGGGCCAGCGCCGAGAACCCCGCAGCCACCAGGAGCGTCAGCAGCACCACATTGCCCAGCGTCTCTTCGGCCGTACGGTGGCGGTGCTGCCCCAGACGGATCGAGATGATCGAGGCCGCGCCGATTCCCAGCATCGACCCGAAGGCCGAGGCGATATTCATCAGCGGCAGGGCCACCGACAGGGCCGAGATCCCCAGCGCGCCGACTCCGTGGCCGATAAAGATGCTGTCGATGATGTTGTAGAGCGACGAGGAGGCCATCGCCACGATCGAGGGCAGGGCGTAGCGGCGCAGCAGCCCGGCGACGGGCTGGGAACCCAGAAGGTGTGGTGTGGCCGAAGTTCTCATAGCGACCGTAAAGGTAACGATTTTTTTCGGTTTTCCCCCGCTCCGCACGGCGGGAGGCGACGGCGGGGATGCGATTTCGGTTCAATACACCCTTTTGAGCCGTACGACAACGCATTTTGAGCCGTAGAGAAAACTCCGTTTCGCAAGAAGCGTGTAACTTTGCCGCAGAAAACACGAGAAAACCATGTCGATCAAAAAAACTTTGTGTATGGCGGCCGCTCTGCTGACCTTCGAGGGTGCGGCGGCGCAGCAGACGGCGGCGGAGGGCGGTGCGGGCGCTTCGCGGGTGCTGGTGGTCTATTTCTCCTGCACCGGGACCACCCGCCGGGCGGCCGAGGCGGTGGCCCGGACGTTGGGCGCGACGCTCTGGCGCATCACGCCCGCCGAGCGTTATACGGACGCGGACCTCGACTGGCGCGATGCCGGGAGCCGCAGCAGCGTGGAGATGAAGGATCCTTCGTCACGACCGGCCCTGGACGGCGCGACGATCGACACGCGCGGTTACGACGTGGTGTTGCTGGGCTATCCCGTCTGGTGGGACGAGGCGCCGCGCGCGGTCAACACCTTCCTCGAATCGCAGGACCTGAAGGGGGTTCGGGTGATTCCCTTCGCCACCTCGGGCGGCAGCACGATCGCCAACAGCGTGAAGGTCCTGCGCGCGACTTACCCCGCGCTGAACTGGCAGCCGGGCCGACTGCTCAACGGCGGTCCCCGGGCGGCCTCCTCGTGGGCGGAGACGCTGAAACTCTGATTCCGAACCCCGTTCTCTCAAAATCCCCGACCGATGGAACATTTTCATATTGAAAACCACGCCGATACGATCTATTTCAGCACCATCCGGCACGACTGTTTCTGCGAACACCGCGTCCCCAAACACACGCTGATCTATGTCCGTTCGGGCAATTTCCTCTTCGAACACCCGACGGGCCGGATCGTCGTCCGCGCCGGCGAGTATCTCTTCATGCGGCGCGACTGCATGGCCACGATCTCGAAACGCTCGGAGGGCGACACCCCCTTCCGTTCGATCGCGCTGACCCTCTCGCGGAATTTCCTGAAGGAGTATTTCAACCGCAGGGTGGCGGGCCGCTCCCATTCGGTCTCCTCCGCCCCGACCCTGCCCGTGCCGGCCCTTGTCCTGAACCCTTCGGCGGCGTTGGAGGGCTGGGTGCAGTCGCTGATTCCCTATGCCGACGGTGCGGGCGAATTTTCGGAGGCGCTGCTGCAACTCAAACAGGAGGAGGCGGTGATGGCCCTGCTCGCCTGCGACGAACGGCTCTATGCGACCCTTTTCGACTTCTACGAGACGTGGAAGATCGACCTGATGGAGTTTATGGAGCAACACTTCACGGAGGACCTTTCTCTGGAGGAGTTTGCCGCCTACACGGGCCGCAGCTTAGCCTCGTTCAAACGCGACTTCGCCAAGGTCAACGCCCGCCCGCCCCGCCGCTGGATCAACGAACGGCGTCTGGACCTGGCGCGCGAACTGCTTCGCAAAGAGCGTCTTGGCGCCCGCGAAGTCTGTTTCCGCGTGGGTTTCAAGAATCCCTCGCACTTTTCGACGGCCTACAAACGCCGCTTCGGACACGCCCCTTCAAGCCTGCAAACCCTCTGAAAACCGCAACACCGGATGAAACGACTTTTTTTGTTGACCTTTATTCTCTGTCCCCTTATGATCAAAGCACAGATTCCCGTAAAGCAGACCGCCGGACGCGACCAGTTGGGCGAGTTTGCCCCCGAATTCGCCCGGCTGAACGACGATGTTCTGTTCGGTGAGGTGTGGAGCCGCAACGACCGCCTTTCGTTGCGCGACCGCTCGCTGGTGACCGTCGTGGCGCTGATGGCGCAGGGGCTGACCGACAGCTCCTTCAAGTACCATCTGGAGTCGGCGCGCCGCAACGGCATCACGCGCGAAGAGATCGCCGAGGTGCTGACCCACGCCGCCTTCTACGCCGGCTGGCCCAAGGCCTGGGCCGCATTCCGCATGGCCAAGGAGGTCTGGACCCCCGACACCGAAGCCGCGGATGCCTGCGAAGCCTTCCAGCGCGAGATGATCTTCCCGATCGGCGCCCCCAACGAGGGCTACGCGCAGTATTTTATCGGCCGGAGCTATCTGGCGCCCGTCTCGACCGAGCAGGTCAAGATCTTCAACGTCACGTTCGAGCCCCGCTGCCGCAACAACTGGCACATCCACCGCGCCGACCGGGGCGGCGGTCAGCTGCTGATCTGCGTGGCCGGCCGGGGCTGGTACCAGGAGTGGGGCCGCCCTGCCCGCGAACTCCGTGCCGGCGACGTCGTGAATATCCCCGCCGGCGTGAAACACTGGCACGGCGCCGCCGCCGACAGCTGGTTCGCCCACCTGGCCGTGGAGGTCGAGGGCCTGAACGGCTCGAACGAGTGGCTGGAGCCTGTCGACGACGAACAATATAACAAGTTATAATGCCATGAAACACACCATTTTATCGCTGCTGCTCTTCGCTGCGGCCGGCACTCTCTGTCCCTCTTGCACACAAAATTCCGTCCCAATGAATACCCACGAACATTACACATTCGCGTTGGCCGACAACGTCACCCGCCAACACATGACCTTCAAAAACCGTTTCGGCATCACCCTCGCGGGCGACCTCTATCTCCCCGCCGACCGCAGCGGAACACTCGCCGCCATAGCGGTCTGCGGTCCCTTTGGTGCCGTGAAAGAGCAGTCTTCCGGCCTCTATGCCAACCAGCTGGCCGCCCGCGGATTCGCCGCTCTGGCCTTCGACCCCTCCTACACGGGCGAGAGCTCGGGCGAACCGCGCTACGTCTCGTCGCCCGATATCAACACCGAGGATTTCTCGGCCGCCGTGGACTTCCTGACCCTGCACGAGGCCGTCGACCCGGAGCGTATCGGCATCCTGGGCATCTGCGGCTGGGGCGGCTTGGCGATCAATGCGGCCGCCATCGACACCCGCATCAAGGCCACCGTTGCCTCGACGATGTACGACATGACACGTGTCAGCGCCCGGGGCTATTTCGATTCGATGGACGAGGAGGCCCGCCACGCCCTGAAGGAGACGCTCAATGCCCAGCGCACGGAGGATGCGCGCCAGGGTTCCTGTGCCTTGGCCGGCGGAGTAGTGGACCCGCTGCCCGACGATGCGCCGTGGTTTGTGAAGGATTACTACGATTATTACAAGACCCCGCGCGGTTACCACGAACGTTCGCTCAACTCGAACGGCGGCTGGAACAGGACGTCCGTATTGCCGTGGATCAATTCCCACCTGTTGTCGCGCAGTTCGGAGATTCGCACGGCGGTCCTGATCGTCCACGGCGAGAAGGCCCACTCGCGTTATTTCGGCGAGGACGCCTTCAAGGAACTTCGCGGCGCCAACAAAGAGCTGCTGATCATCCCCGACGCCGTCCACACCGACCTCTACGACGACCTGACCAAGATCCCCTTCCCCCGCCTCGAGACTTTCTATAACACCCATCTAAAATAACCTCCCCGGCCGCCTGCCCTCCTGTCCCCTCCTCCCCGCCTTCCTGCCCGCCTGCCTCCGCCTGCCTCCGTCTGCCCCCGCCTCCCCGGCCTCGCCACCTGCCCCTGCTCCCCTCTCCTGCCCGGACCTCCGCCCCCGACGCCTCCTTTGTGCGCCGGGGGCGTGCCCGTTCGCGCTTCCCTTTTTAGGCCTTTGTTCGATGGCGGCAGAGAAAATCGCGCTTTCGGGTGTAGGAGTTTACAAATAAAATCGTAACTTTGTAGTTGGAGGTGCCGGAGCCGAATATGCAACGCGGGTTCGTCCCTTGTATATCAACGATTTATATCGATTGTGAAATCTAAAACCCAATAGACCGATGAACTCAATTCTTGAAAACCGGCCGGCACTGGCCGAACAGATCGAACAGGTGGCCGAAGTGGCCGGCTATCTCTGGACCAAAGGATGGGCCGAACGTAACGGCGGCAACATCGTAGTTAACATCACCGAACATGTCGACGACGCCATCCGCGCACTGCCCGCCATCTCGCCCGCCTACGAATTCGGCGCCGTGCTCCCCGAACTCGCCGGCTGCTACTTCTATTGCAAAGGGACCAACCGCCGTATGCGCGACCTGGCCCGCCGTCCGATGGAAAACGGTTCCGTCGTCCGCATCACCGACGACTGCGCCCACTACGAAATCGTGGCCGACGCCCCCGTGAAGCCGACCTCCGAGATCGCCTCCCACCTGATGATGCACGCCCAGATGCTGCGCCGCGGCAACGGCTACAAAGCCTCCGTACACACCCATCCCATCGAGCTGGTGGCCATGACCCACAACCGCGAAATGCTCCGCGACGGCATGCTGACCCACCTGCTGTGGTCCATGATCCCCGAAACCCGCGCCTTCTGTCCCAAAGGCGTCGGCGTCGTGCCCTACCGTATGCCCTCCTCCGTCGAATTGGCCGAAGAGACCGTCAGACAACTCGAGACCTACGACGCCGTCCTCTGGGAAAAACACGGCATCTGCTCCGTAGGCGAAGACGCCATCCAGGCCTTCGACCAGATCGACGTCCTTAACAAATCCGCCCTCATCTACATCGCCGCCCGCAATATGGGCTTCGACCCCGAAGGCATGTCCGACGCACAGATGGAGGAGATGGCTAAGGCCTTCAACCTGTAGGCTGCGGATCGACAACGTGAACTGACAGCGACTGCGCTCCTTGGGCCAATGGTTTGGCCCAGCCGCGCGGCGAACCC
>CAZHMX010000068.1:0-10055 GCA_964533725.1 uncultured Alistipes sp.
CCCCGCCCCTTGCCGCGCGGCGCTCCCCGGTCCATGTGTTGTCTTGCGGGTGTGTGTTTTTTTCTGCCCCGGGGGCGGGCGTTTGCAACGCCACGCCACCACGGGAGAAAAACAGATACACACCCGCAAGACAACACTTGTTCGGGTTCGCCCGTCCGGCTGGGCCCGACCACGGGCCCAAGGAGGACAGTCGTATCTCGACACGACTGCGCTCCCCGGTCCGGGCGATCCTCTTGCGGGGCGGTGAGAGTCGAAAAGTCGGCGGTTTTTGCCGGTTTGGGTGAAAATGGGCGCTTTATACGATGTTTTTTGTCGGGAGGTGACGTTTTCCCGGGCTTTTTTCGTAACTTTGGCGAATCAATTTACACAGAGAATAAAATGTTCAAAACCTATATTCGACTGCTGCAATTCGCCAGTCCGTTGAGCCGATACGCCGTGCCCTATTTCTTCTTCGCGGCTTTGTATGCGATCTTCAACACCTTCAACTACGCCATGATCATCCCGATCGTGACCACCATGTTCGAACCCGACTATGCCTTCGCGCCGGTCTACCTCTTTCCGCAGATCTCGCTCGACAAGCTTTCGTTCGACGAACTCTTCAACTATCTGTATACGCAGGTTTTCGGCGAACATTTCGAGATGTCCTACATGCTTTCGCTGCTGGCCGGCATCACCATCGTCGTCAACCTTCTGAGCAACCTCTTCCGCTATTTGAGCGCCTGGACCGTCGAGAAAATGCGTACGCGGACCCTCCAGCGCATGCGTAACGAGATGTTCGACAAGATCGTCACGCTGAACGTCGGCTATTTCAGCGAACAGCGCAAGGGCGATATCATCTCGAAGATCACCTCCGATGTGGGCGTGGTGCAGTATTGCATCACCAACACCCTCCAGGTGGCCTTCCGCGAGCCTTTCCTGATCGTGGGCTATATCGTGCTGATGCTTTCGATCTCGTGGCAGCTGTCGCTCTTCTCGATTCTCTTTCTGCCCGTCGTGGCCTTTATCGTGGGCAGCATCGTCAAGCGGTTGCGCCACCCGGCACGCCGCGGCCAGGAGCGCCTGGGCGATCTGGTGAGCACGCTCGACGAGTCGATCTCGGGCATGAAGATCCTCAAGGGCTACAACGCCACGGACTATATCCGCCGCAAGTTCTTCGGTATCAACGCCGAATTCTCGCGCCTTACGCTCTCGATGGCCCGCCGGCAGCAGCTGGCTTCGCCGATGAGCGAATTTCTGGGCATTACGGCCGTGGCGGTGTTGCTGGTTTTCGGCGGTGCGCTGGTGACCTCGGGCGCATTGCAGGCTGCGGGCTTTATCGCCTTTATCGCCGCCTTTTCGCAGATCACCCGGCCTGTGCGTGCCTTTGTCGACCAGTTCGCCAATATCAATCAGGGTATTGCGGCCGGTGAACGGATCTTCGAGCTGCTCGACGTCGAGACCGAAGTGGCTGACGCTGCCGGCGCGGTCGACCTGGAGGAGTTCCGCGAGGGGATCGAGTTCCGCGACGTCCACTTCTCGTACGACGAAAGCCGCGAGGTGATCGGCGGTGTCTCGTTCCACGTCCGCAAGGGCGAAACGGTCGCTTTGGTCGGCCCCTCGGGCGGCGGAAAGTCGACCTTGAGCGAGTTGATCCCCCGTTTCTACGACCCCGAGAAGGGTTCCATCCTGATCGACGGACGCGACCTGCGCGCCTACACGCAGGAGAGCCTCCGCCGCCACATGAGCATCGTCACGCAGGATACGATCCTCTTCAACGACACGATCGAGAAAAATATCGCCATGGGTTCGCCTGCGGCCACGCACGAGCAGATCGTCGCCGCCGCCCGCGTGGCCAATGCCGACACCTTTATCCGTCAGACGGCCGAGGGGTACGGAACCAATATCGGCGACCATGGCATGAAACTCTCGGGCGGTCAGCGGCAGCGGCTCTCCATTGCGCGCGCCGTGCTGAAGAATCCCGATATCCTGATCCTCGACGAGGCCACTTCGGCCCTCGATACGGAGAGCGAAAAGTTAGTGCAGGAGGCGCTCAACAACCTGCTGAAAGGCCGTACTTCGTTAGTGATCGCCCACCGTCTGTCGACGATCCACAACGCCGACCGCATCATCGTGATCGACGGCGGACGCATTGCCGAGCAGGGAACGCATGCCGAACTGATGGCCCGCGGCGGCATCTATGCCAAGCTGATCGAGATGCAGAGCCTGGCATAACCGGCGCAGCGCCCGGCGTGGGGATTGTCGGGGGCTGCCATTGAGGCGGCTGGCGCGGTTCGAACCGATTGACGGTTCGGTGATTAAAGCCGATTGCGGCGGTTGAAACGGTTGAATCCGAATTTTTGTTCCGATGTTTGATTCCGACAAGTTGAACGACCGGCAGGTGCGGGGATTATTGACGGTCTTGCCGTTGATCGGACTGTTTGTGATCGGGGTGCTGCTTCTTCGCGATGCCTTTCATCCTAAAGTGCAAAGCGCAGAAGTCGAGGCGGCGATCGACTCCGCATGGGCGGAGGTGCCGTTGGCCGAGGAACCTTTTGCGTTCGATCCCAACACGGTGACGTATAGGGAACTGCGCAGTTTGGGCTGGAGCAAGGGTCTGGCGGACAACCTGTTGCGTTACCGTGGGGCGGGCAAGATCTTTCGGATCAAGGAGGATGTGGCCACGCTTTACGGGATGACCGACTCGATGTATCTGCGGCTCGAACCGTGGATCGAGATCGGACCCCAATATGCCTATAAGCCGCGCGCCGGGAGGCCGCACGAGGAGTTCCGCCGCGAGGAGGCGAAACCGAAGGACTCCGTTGTTCTTGTTCCGTTTCGGGTCGACACGGTGCAGGCCCGGTTCTTGGAGCGGATCGGATTTTCGCCCCGACGTGCCGGCACTTTTGTGTCGATCGCCGGAAAGCAAGGCTTTAAGGATATCGGGGATTTTGCCCGTTATCCCTATTTCACCGACTCCATGGCGCGTGCACTCGAACCCTACATGATCTTCCCCGCACCCGATTCGGTGGCCTCGGCGGCTGTGGCGGCTGAACCGCTGCCTGTCGAACTCAACACGGCCGATTCGGCGACATTGCGCAGTGTCCGCGGTATCGGAGCGGTGACCGTCGGCCGCATCTTGCGTTACCGTGAGCGTCTCGGCGGATTCTTTCGTGCGGAGCAACTGTCGGACGTCGAAGGGGTTACGCCGGAGAATCTGGCCCGTATACTTCCGCAGGTGACGTGCGACTCGATGCTGGTCCGCAGGATACAGATCAATCGCGCCGTGCCCGCCGACCTCCTCGGCCATCCCTATCTGCGTCGCAGCACGGCGGACCGTCTGTTGAGTCGCCGCCAGCTGTTGCGTGAACGCCGGCTCCCTGCCTGGACCTCGGTTCAGGATATGATCGACCAAAAGGTCCTGTCGCCCGAAGAGGCCTATTATCTGCGCCCCTATCTCTCGTTCGAGTAAACACCCGGGCGGGGTACGCTGCCGTGCCTTGATACTCTGTCTTGATACGACTGCGCTCGTCGGGGCGGGATTGGACCCCGCCCCTTGCCGCGCGGGCGCTCCCCGGTCCATGTATTGTAGCGGGCGGGAGTGCCCCCTCCCCCTTCTGTAAGGTGAGGGCGGTGGCGACTGCCGTACGCCTGCAGAAGGGGGAGGGGGCACTCCCACCCGCAAGAATAGATTGTTCGGGTTCGCCCGTCCGGCTGGGCTGGACCACCAGCCCAAGGAGGACAGTCGCATCAAGACGGAGTATCAAGACACGGCAGCGCACCCCGGCCCAGGTGTGTTTACTCCAATGCTGTGATAAAGTCTTCGGGCAGGCTGATGTTGGACATTCCGAGTGCGGAGTGAAAGAGCGGCGCGATCTCCTGGGCGCGGAAGCCGGCGATTCCGCAACCGATCCGCGTTACCAGAAAGTGTTGCTCCGGATGTTGGGATGCATAGTCAATAAATTGATCCACATAGGGTTGTATCGCGTCAACTCCGCCGTGCATCGTAGGGATGGCATACGACTGCCCCTGCATTCCGACTCCCACGCCCCAGCGAGCGCCGAAATGCCGGTGGGCATACCGGGCCGCACCGCCGCCGTGCATTCCCGTCAGGTTCGAACCGAAGACAAAGACCTCGTGCGGAGCCAACGAGGTGATCTTTTCGGGCGTCGTGCCGCATTTCCGCTCCGTCATATCCATTTTATGGAATCCAGAGGATTTCCGGTGCGTCGAGCCTCTCGGTCAGATGACGCCCCAGCGTGTAGAAATAGTCCGACAGCCGGTTCAGATATTGCAGTACGCTGTCGTCGGCGGGGTGTTCGGCGCGCGCACGCAACGCCGCCCGTTCGGCCCGTCGGCAGACCGTGCGGCAGACGTGACACGACGACACGACGGAGCAGCCGCCCGGGATCGTGAACTTCGTCAGCGGCTTCAGCGAGGCCTGCATCCGGTCGATCGACGCCTCCAGAGCCGCCACGGCATCTGCCGGCATACCGGGAACTTTCCCCTCGCCGCCCGTTCCGACGGCCAGCAGCGCCGATACGGTCATCAGCCGCGAATTGATCCGGTCCAGCTCCGCAACCGACTCCTCCAACGCCGCGACCGTTTCGTTTAGCAATGCCGCCGATTCGTCCGACCGGTTTCGTCTGTTCTGCCCGATTCGCTCGCGCAAGGCGTCGGAGAGTACCGCCGTAAAGGCGATCAACTCATCGACCGTGCCGTAGGCCTCCACGCGGAGGTCGGTTTTCGGGACGCGCTCGCCGCCGATCAACGCAGTGGTGCCGCCGTCGCCGGTCTTGGTGTAGATCTTCATAAGAGGAAATGTTGTTTTGGCAAATGGTTGTTAAACAGCAGGATATAGTTGCCCCGATCGACGCTGGTCGACGGGTGGGCGGCGACGATGCGGTCGCAAAATTCCACCCGTTCACGGTCGGCATAGGGTTTGACGATCACCACCGTATGTCCCGCCTCCTGTGCCTGCCGCAGCACGCGGCGGCAAAGTTCCCCGGTGGCCCTGCGCGTCAGAAAGGTCATCTCGTCGCCCTCACGATCCACGCCCCAGGTTTTGCAGCCGCAACGCCGGCCGATCTGTTGCAATTCGCGTGCGGCGCGCTGCGAAAGCCCCGCCTGCCGCACCGCCGCCTCAAACTGCGGATCGCAGGTCGCAGCGGCATGGCAGCGAATCATAAATACTTCGCGCACAAGCGTGTAGATATACGGCGAGTGGACACCGTGACCGCGGAAGTGGCGCATGCGCACCAATCGGTTGCCGAACCGTCGCCAAAGGTGTCCCGTCGGTTTCATCGTGCCGTGTTATTCGTTCAGCATACCGGCCAGATGGCCCGTCGAAAAGGCGATCTGCAGGTTGTAGCCGCCCGTGTCGGCGTCCAGATCGAGCACCTCGCCCGCGAAATAGAGCCCGCGCACCTTCGTCGATTGCATCGTCCGCGGGTTGACCTCCGAGCAGCTGACCCCGCCCGCTGTGACGACCGCGTAATCGAACGGCGCATAGTCGGTGACGGGTAGCACGAAACCTTTGAGGATGTGCACCAGACGGTCGAACTGTTCGTCGGTGATCTTCGAAATATAGGTCTTGGTGTGGATGTCGGCCTCGTGGGCGATCGGGTAGACCAACTGTTTGGGCATCAGCTTGCGGAGCAGCTCGCCGAAAAACTCCTCGGGCTGCATCTCGGCCACGTCGCGGGCAATGCGTGCGCGCAACTCCTCCGCCGTCAGTCCGGGCTTGAGGTCCAGAACGATCTTGACTTTGTGTCCGTCGATCAGGGCGTCCACCGCCTCGCGACTCAACCGCAAGGTCACGGCCCCTTCGACCCCGCGCTCCGAAAATCCGACCTCGCCGAACTCCTCGCGGCGCACCTCGCCGTCGATCCAAAGCGTCGCCCGCACATTCTTCAGCAACAGCCCCTCTAAATATTTCATCTGCGCGTGCGACGAGACGAGCGGTGTCAGCGAGGGGCGCAGCGGTTCGACCGTGTGGCCCGTATCGGCCGCAAAACGGTAGCCGTCGCCCGTCGACCCTGTGCGCGGATAGCTTATCCCGCCCGTGGTGATGATGATCCGGCCGGCCTCCTCCTTGCGTTCGAATCCGCGTTTGTTGCGGTAGCGGACTCCCCGCACGCGGCCGTTCAGCGTGAGGATCTCCGTCACGCGGCACTCGTAGAGGATCTTCACGCCGTTGTCGACGCAATATTCCAGCAGGGCATTGGCGATATCCCAGGCCTTGCCGCTGCGGGGGAAGACCCGTTCGCCGCGCTCTATGTCGAGCTTAACCCCGTGACGTTCAAAGAACCGGATGGTCGAACGATTGTTGAATTCCGCAAAGCAGGGCGCGAAGAAATCGGCATTGGCCCGAAGGTGTTCCGCGAATTCCTCGGGCGGTCTGGCGTTGGTGACGTTGCACCGTCCTTTGCCGCTGATGCGCACCTTGCGGCCCGATTTCTCCATTTTTTCGAGCAGCAACACCCGTTTGCCGCTTCGTGCAGCCGTTCCCGCCGCCATCATTCCCGCGGCTCCGGCACCCACGACGATCACGTCGTAAGGCTGCAGTTCGATCGAATTTTCAATCTGTTCCATAGTCCTTGCAAAATTACAAAAAGCGCGGCGAACCTGCAAATAAAACCGCGCTTTTCAGCCTTTTCGCCCTGGCGTGCGCCCCCAAGGGCAAAAAACGACTCCCGAAGGAATGAACCTTCGGGAGCCTGCGGCATATGTCTTTGTGTGTGCGTCCTGTGTGCGTCCTGTGCGTCGCGTTGTGCGGCCTGCTGTTCGGCTGCCGTATCGCGGGTTGCGGGGGCGGGGTGTAAATGCGCCGGAGGTGCTGCCGGACGGTTAGTGCGCCTTTCTTTGCTGCGCCCGGCGGGCCCGTTCGTTCTTTTTCATCTCCCGGCGGATCTGCCGTTCGATCTCGAATTTCGGATTGACGGGGCCGACACGGTCGAAATCGCGTGCCGTGCGGCGGCCGATCGGGACACCCAGACCGAAAGTGAAATTGGCCGTCTTGCGCTTGACGGGGATAAACTGCGGCGATACCCTGGCCGTGATGAGATCCGTGGCCAGCAGCAGGTTGACGGCTCCCGGGAAGAGGTTCAGCGCCAGCCCCACCGACGAACCGCGGCTGCCTGCGCAGAGGTAGCTGGCCGTCAGGTTGACCCATTGCGCGGGGTAGAAGTTGACCGAACCCGTCAGGCTGTGGCGCACCCGGATGCTGTTGAACCGGGCGCTGTAGAGCAGGCCCAGACCGACGCGTTTTTCCCACAGGTCGTATTCCACGCCGGCGTTGATCGTCGATTTAAGCATTCGGGTCGTTCCCTTGCTCTGTCGGGTCCTGAACTCGAAGAGGTTAAGATCGAAGTCGGGCACGACGGCCGTCGTGCCGCCGATCACCTCCGCGCCCGTGTATCGCTGCTCCTGGGACGACACGCCCCGGGTGGACGACCTCTTGTTCCAGGCGATAAAACCCAGGTCGGTGATGCCCAGCGACACCTGCAGATCGGGCCGGATGTCGTACGTGGCGCCCAGATCGACCGAGGCGCCCATGCCGCCCAGGCGGTAGCGGTCCGTTCCGATATCCCGGACCGTGAAGTTTCCCGCTCCGTCGGTCTCCACCGACGGTCCCGCCAGCTCGAAGAGGCCCCGGGTGGTGATCTCCCAGCAGTCTTCGAGCAGTTTTACATCCATCTGTTCGATGTTCATCTTCACGCGGGCCAGACCGGCCAGCAGTTTCACACGCGCACCGATATGGAGCTGTTCGTTGACCGGCAGCGAATAGCTGAAGGCGGCCTCGGCATAGGTGTCGGCCTCGGCGCGCAGATTCCTGATGGCCGACTCCTTGCCCGTCTTGAAGAACTCGAGGAACGAGCGGGGAACGTCGGCTTCGCCGTCGCAGCGCAGATTCAGCCCGAAGGACCAGAAATTTTTTCCGTTTTGGGTGAATGCGCCGAATCCCAGCAGCTGGGTGCGCAGGTCGGCCTGGAGGATGTTGCGGGCCGAGAGGTTGCGCAGGGCCTCGTCGCTCGATACGGAGGTGTCGAGCATCGTCACCCACTTGTTGTTCCGTTTGTAGAGGTAATGGTCGAGCGAAATGGGGGACGAAACCGTTGCCTGCACCGCGCCGATGCCCGGCAGGTTGATGTATCCGCGTGTGGGTGCCAGCGCCGGGTTGAAGTCGCTTCTCACCGTTGCGCCCTTCATGAAATAGGTGGTGGTGTTCTGTGCCGTGGCTGCCGCCGCGAAGAGGATCAGCACCAGGAGTGAATATATCTTTTTCATCACGGTAATCGGGTCTGTTTTATCGGATCACGGTTTCGGTTAGAGGTTGATCGGCATGCCGCCCTTCCGGCGCAACTTCAGCTCTATGAGCAACTGTTCGCCCGGGACGGCGGGGGTGTGGGGGTAGTACCTGACGGGAGTCAGCGTCACCCGCAGCGTACCGCGCTGCACGATCGCGCGGGCCTCGCGGGCGGGGATTCTTACGGCGGGGATGTCGACCGTGTCGGCGGCGGGCCGCAACTGGAGGCCGAAGCCTACCGAGGTGTCGGTCAGCTCGGCCGTGAGCTTGCACTCGAACGGCTTCATCCGGTTGACGATCCGGCCGCACAAGGCCAGTGCGTCGTCGTTCCGCCACTCGACCAGCATATCGGTCACCCTGTTGTCCAGACCGCTGTTGTCGATTGCGTATTCGGCCGGCGCGATCTCGGTCGGCACGTTTGCCGTATCTTCGGCGATCACCTGCTCGATCTTGCGTTCGATGCTCGTTCTGAAGTAGTTCCACGAGCGTCGGAAGTTGCTTTTATAGGTGTCGGGATTGTCGCTGACGGCCACCCAGGAACGGAAATCCTCCATTCGGTTTTTGTGGATATGTTCCACCACGCGGTCGAAGTCGTTGTCTTCGGCGGCGGACTCCTCTTTGTTGCCGTCCATGCCGGCGTTCATGCCGTTGCACAGATCCCTGACCCATTGGCCGAGGTACTGGCTGTCGTTGAGCCGCTGCACCTCGATCGATTCGTAACTTGCTGGAATCCAGGGTGCTATGTCGTCGAACATGGTCGTGATATCGCCCTTGCCGGTGGTAAGCCGGTTGCTGTCGACGCAGATGTTGGCCCAGGGAATCACGAACTCGGAACCGGCCTCGCCGATCCCTATGTTATCGGTGTAGACTCCGTCCTTCAGATCGTACTCCCGGGTAACGCAGCCGCCCGTTATCGCGGCGCACACCGTCAACAGTAAAAGTCTCTTCATAAGCGTTTGAACGTATTAGCTCGCAAAGATAATCATTTTCTTCCAAAGTGCGTTTTTGGTGGTGCTTTTTTCGGATTTGGCCTTCAGAGGCCCGGTGAGGGCGTTTTTGCGGCCTGTGCGGGGCGTGTCCGGGCGGCGAAAGGATCGGCTGTCAACACGCGGAATGTTCCGAAAGCATCGGGCCTGTTTTGACAAAATCGGGGGTCGGCCGGACGATTCGGCGTGCGGAGCGGGGAGAATGTGCAAAAAAACGGGGCCGAAACGTTTGTCTTCAAAACAAAATCGCTATCTTTGTGGTTCGAATGTAAATTGACATAAAAATATGGCTATTGAACTGAAAGACCTCACCAAAGTGGAGGACAACTATTCGCAATGGTATAACGACCTGGTGGTCAAGGCGGGATTGGCCGAGAGTTCAGCCGTGCGCGGCTGTATGGTCATCAAACCCTACGGCTATGCCATCTGGGAGAAAATGCACGATGCGCTGGACCGTATGTTCAAGGAGACGGGACACCAGAACGCCTATTTCCCCCTCTTTATCCCCAAGTCGTTCTTCTCGAAGGAGGCACACCACGTCGAGGGTTTTGCCAAGGAGTGCGCCGTGGTGACCCATTACCGACTCAAGAACGCCAAGGACGGCAGCGGGGTGGTGGTCGATCCCGAGGCCAAGTTAGAGGAGGAGCTGATCGTGCGCCCGACCTCGGAGACGATCATCTGGAATACCTATAAAAACTGGATTCAGTCCTACCGCGACCTGCCCATCCTCTGCAACCAGTGGGCCAACGTCGTGCGTTGGGAGATGCGTACGCGTCTGTTCCTGC
>CAZHMX010000069.1:0-9943 GCA_964533725.1 uncultured Alistipes sp.
GTTTGTCGCGGCGGTGCTTGGCGCCCGTATTCTTGGCACCCTTGGCCGTCAGACGGGCCAGCGTGTCCTTGATCTGCTTCGATACCTCCTCGTCGCTGATCTCGCGAACGACGGGTTTCGGTGCCGGTTTCTCCTTCTTCTTGTTGCGACGGCCCTCGCCTGCGGGTTTGGCGTTGTTGCTGTTGTTGCCTGCATTGCCGCCGCCCTGGGGTTTGCCGCCGTTGTTTTTGCCTTTGTTGTCGCCGCCCTTGCCCTTCTCGCCTTTCGCAGGCTGCTGGGCACGGTTGACGTCGACCTTCTCCTTTTGCAGGCGGCGGCGCTTGTGTTTGCCGCCCGGGATCATGCCCGTAACATCCATCGTACCCAACACCTTGGGACCCGACAATACGGGGGCCGCGGGACGGAACGTCGAATCCTTGGGCGCTGCGGGAGCCGCCGGCTCGGTCGCCGGTTCGGCCTTCGTCTCCGACTTCACCTCAACCCCGGTCTCGGGCCGCTGTGCGGGACGGTTCTGCGGCTGCGCGGGACGGTCGACGGGACGCTGCGCCGGTTTCTGTGCGGGACGCTCCTCCTGACGGGGTTTGTCGTCCGGACGCTCGGCGGGCCTGGCGGCAGGTTTCGGCTCCTGGGCGGGTTTCTGTTCCGCCTTGGGTTCGCTCTTGACCGGCGCGGGCGCCGCGGTCTGTGCGGCGGGTTTCTGTTCGGCCGGCTGCGGCTGCGCCGGCTTGGGCATTCCGTTGCGATCCAGATCGATCTTGCCCAGGATCCTGGGCTGCTGGATCTGATCCTTCACATTGATCATCGAACTCTTGATCACCACCTCTTCTTCGTCGCGGCTCTGCTGGCGCGAATCCTTGAGCGTCACCGGCGTCTGCTTCTGCGCAATGCGGTCGCGGATCGAATCGCGCGCACTGCCCGAAGCCCGGTTCGAACCGAACTCCTTCTCCAGAATGGCGTAGGCCTCGGGGTCGATCTGCGTATTGGGCGAACCGTCGCATTTGATCCCCTTCTTCTGGAGGAAATCCGTCACCGAACTCAAGCCGACCTTGAACTCCTTGGCAACCTGGATGAGCCTTAATCTCTTCTCGTTACTCATATCTTAATCTCGTTTTTTAACAAATCGGTTGTCGGGACACCCTCCCGACGGGGATGGCGGCGCCTAATTCTCGTCCTCGAACTCGGCCTTGAGCACCTCGACGACCTTCTGGGCCTGCTCCAGTTCCAGATCGGCACGCGAAGCGATCTCCTCGACCGAAAGTTCCAGCACGCTCTTGGCCGTATCGCAGCCGGCCGCCTTCAGCGCGTCGAGGATCCAGGTGTCGATCTCGTCGGCGAAATCCGACAGCGCCACATCCTCCTCTTCCAGTTCGCGGTAGACGTCGATGTCGTAGCCCGTGATCATCTTCGACAGACGGATGTTCAGACCGCCCTTGCCGATGGCCATCGAGACCTGGTCGGGCTTCAGGTAGACCGAAGCGCTCTTCTTCTCCTCGTCGATGGTGATGCTCGAGATCTTGGCCGGGTTCAGCGTGCGCTGGATCAGGAGCTGGGGGTTGGTCGTGTAGTTGATGACGTCGATATTTTCGTTACGCAGCTCCTTGACGATGGAGTAGATGCGCGACCCCCTCACACCCACGCAGGAGCCTACCGGATCCACGCGGTCGTCATACGACTCGACAGCTACCTTTGCCCGTTCGCCGGGGATGCGGGCGATCTTCTTGATGGTGATCAGACCGTCGTAAATCTCGGGGACCTCCTTCTCGAAGAGGCGCTCCAGGAACTCGTTGGCCGTACGCGAGAGAACGATACGGGGCTGGTTGTTGACCATCTCGACCGACTTGACGATCGCTTTCAGCGTGTCGCCCTTGCGGTAAAAGTCGTTGGGAATCTGCTCCGTGCGGGGCAGCACCAGTTCGTTCTCCTCGTCGTCGACAATCAGGATCTCCTTTTTCCAGGTCTGGTAAACCTCGCCCGAAACGATCTCGCCGACCTTCTGCGAATATTTCTCGAAGATGTTGGCCTTCTCCAGATCGAGGATGCGGGAGGCCAGGTTCTGACGGATCGAGAGCACCGTACGGCGGGCGAACGACGAGAGCTTCACCTCGTCGACATACTCGTCGCCCACCTCGTAGGAGGGATCCACGGCCTTGACCTCCGAGAGTGCGATCTGCATGTTGGGGTTCTCGACTTCGCCGTCCTCGACGACGGTACGGTTGCGCCAGATCTCCAGGTCGCCCTTTTCGGGGTTGATGATCACATCGAAATTCTGGTCGGTGTTGTACTCGCGTTCGAGCGCACGGCGAAAGACATCCTCCAGAACGCCGATCATCGTACCTTTGTCAATGTTTTTCAGCTCTTTGAACTCTGAAAAGTTGCTGATCAGATTTAAATTGTCCATGTTCGGTATCTATTTATTTTTGTATCTATTTGAAATCCAAATACTCCTTCGTGTATTTCACCTCGGCAAAAGGATACGTGCGGCGCACCTCGACCTCCACCTTGCGTTTGCGGCCCTCGACGGCCTGTTTTTCGGTGTAGCTGAGGGTCATCCCCTCTTCGGTCACCTCGTCGAGCGTGGCGAGGATCTTGATGCCGCCGGTCAGCAGCACCTCCACGGGCCGGCCGACCAGTTTGCGGTACTGGCGCAGATGTTTGAGCTCGCTGCCCACGCCGGCCGATGCCACCGTCAGTTCGAAATCCTCCTCATCGCGGTCGAAGGCCGCCTCGACGACGCGGCTCAACGCCACACAGGTATCGATCGACACCGAACTATCGCTGTCGACGAGCAACTCGACCTCATTGGCGGGCGAGACCGTGCAACCGACCACGAACAGGTCCGTTCCCTCGTTCGCCATCCACTGCTCGGCCACCTCCACAATTTTCTTGCTGTCTATCATTTTTCAGTTATGTTGTTATTCAACAGTATATTTTCCCCACCCACAAGCCTCGGCCCCGACCTCTTAACGGCCCCCCGGGCTACGAAAGAAGGGGACTTGAATAGTCCCCCTCGCTTGTCGTGTCGTCGTTTATGGTGCAAATATAGAGATAAAAAACGATTCGAACAAAAAATAATGCGGTTTTTGCGGGAAAAACTGTAAAAGAGGAGAAAGGATGACGAAAAACGCTAAAAACGGTGCACGGCACGGACACGCCACTTGGTGTATTTGGGCAGGGCCTCGATCTTGGCGGGGGTGACGTTCATGTCCAAACTCGACGCCTGCTTCTCGTCGGTCTCCGTCGAGGAGAAATAGAAAGCCATCCGGTCCAGCTTTTTGCCGCCGTTGTCGGTCAGGATCTTGTTGAACTCGGTGCGGGCCTTGCGGTTGTATACCATCGTGTTGCCGCCGTTGAAAGCTACCGCCATGCGCAACACCTCGTCGATCGAGGGCAGATACCAGCCCTCGCCCAGCGAACGGCACCACTCGAATGCGGGATAGTCGCTCCACGACCCGCCCGTGGCCGTCAGATGCTCGGCCAGACGGGCCATGTTGTTGCGGCCGTCCTTCAGATCGTTCAGGCCGAGCTCACCGACGTTGGCTTTGTCGACCGCCCAGGCCAGCATCCCCGGAGCCTCCTCGAGCGAGACGATCATGCCGTGCCGACCGTCCTCCGTCACCTCGACAATCACCCCCTTCAGCTTGCCGTCGTCGTAGAGGTTCCCCACCTCGTAAGGACGGAAATAATACGGCCGGTCCGCATAACGGTCCTGCGGCGCGGGTGCTGGTTCGGGCGCGGCCGCCGGTGCGGATTCCGCAGCGGGTGCAGGCGCGGCTGCAGGTGCGGCGGGTTCAGCGGGCGCAGCAGGATGGGTCGGCTTGACGGGTTCGGCCGGCGCCACCGCCTCCGCGGGCTTCGCGACCTCGGCGGATTCCACCGCGGCGGGGTTCGCAGACACAACGGGTTTTGCGGATTCAGCCGCCGCAA
The DNA here is from genome assembly GCA_964533725.1 of uncultured Alistipes sp. Lineage (GTDB taxonomy): Bacteria > Bacteroidota > Bacteroidia > Bacteroidales > Rikenellaceae > Alistipes. The sequence continues at coordinate 3,925 of CAZHMX010000069.1, forward strand.
CGGGTTCGGCCGGCGTCCCGGTCTGTGCAGGACTCACGACCTGCGCGGGTGTCACCGCCTCCGCAGGCGTCACAGCAGCGGCGGCGACCTCGTTTTCGGCTTTTTTCTCCGTCGGGGCGGGGGCGTCGAAACGGTCGCAATAGCCGTCCGAGTAGCGGATGTAGGCCACCTGCGCCACGGGCAGCACGTAGACGGGTCCCGCCGTCGCGGCAAAACGGCGATAGCGGATATGTTCGGGAGCGACCTCCTCCACACGGGCCTCGACGCGCGTGGAATCGCGCTTGACAATCAGATCCTGCGCCTCGGCCGCAAGAGCGCCCGCGACAAGGGCCATCGACAAAAGTATCGTTTTCATATCGTTCTCAGATTAGGTTACAAATATAACTCTTTCCCGCCGCACTACCAAACATTTCGCGGAAAAGTTCCGCACGCGCCGCCGACAGAGCGGCACGAAACGGCAAAGCGGCGAAAAACGGCGGCCGAGGCGGCGACAACCGGCCCGACACCGGCTGTTGCCGGGAAGCGGAGACTGCCGGACGCGCCCCCGGAGCGGGGCGGGACTTGGGGATGAATCGCACCGCACGGAAAGCGTCCGCGCGGTGCCGGCAAAGGAGACCGGTAAAAAAAGTGCCGCCGGGCGTGCGGCGATCCATATTTTTATACGTACCTTTGCGCACGGAATCCCTATTACGAAAAATGCACACGTCACCCATACTCGCGGGACTGAACCCCGCACAACGCGAAGCGGTCGTCCACTACGACTGCCCCTCGCTGATCATCGCCGGCGCCGGGTCGGGCAAGACCCGCGTGCTGACCTCACGTATCGCCTACATGATCGAACAGGGCGTAGACCCCCGCTCGATCCTCGCCCTGACCTTCACCAACAAGGCCGCCGAACAGATGCGCGAACGCATCGAGGCCATGCTCCCCGACGGGCGCAGCCGCTGGATCCGCATGGGCACCTTTCACTCGGTCTTCTCGCGTATTCTGCGCGAGAACGCCGAACGGATCGGCTATCCCGCCTCGTACACGATCTACGAACCGGGCGACTGCCGCAGTCTGGTGAAAACCATCATCCGCGAACTTTCGCTCTCCGACGACCGGTACAAGCCCAACGCCATCCTTTCGCGCATCTCGTTCGCCAAAAACTGTTTGGTGACCCCCGCCGCCTATGCCGCCAGCTCGGTCTATGCCACCGAAGACCGGCAGCGTCAGACGCCCCGTTTCGGCGAAATCTATGATCTCTACTGCCGCCGCTGCAAACAGAACGGCGCCATGGATTTCGACGACCTGCTGCTGCAGACCAACTACCTGCTGCGCGACTGTCCCGACGTCACGGAGCATTACCAGAAGCTCTTTCAATACATCCTGGTCGACGAGTACCAGGACACCAATTACGCGCAGTATATCATCATCCGGCGTCTGGCCCAGCTCCACGGCCGCGTCTGCGTGGTGGGCGACGACGCGCAGTCGATCTATTCGTTCCGCGGGGCCAAGATCGAGAACATCCTCTCGTTCCGCAACGACTTCCCCTCGGCCATGACCTTCAAGCTGGAGCAGAACTACCGGTCCACGCGCACGATCGTCGACGCGGCCAACTCGCTCATCGTCCACAACAACCGCCGCATGGACAAGGAGTGTTTTTCGCGCGGCGAGGAGGGCGAGAAGATCACCGTGCTGCGGGCCGCCACCGACCGCGAGGAGGGCGAGATGATCGCCTCTGCGCTGCGCGACCGCCGGCGCGACACGGACGACCCGTGGAGCGACATGGCCGTCCTCTACCGCACCAACAGCCAGTCGCAGGCCATCGAGGAGGCGTTGCGCCGCAAGGGAATCCCCTACCGCATCTACAAAGGCAGTTCGTTCTACGACCACAAGGAGGTGAAGGACCTGCTGGCCTATATCCGTTTGGTGATCAACCCGCGCGACGACGAGGCCTTCAAGCGCATCATCAACTACCCCGCGCGCGGCATCGGCGAGACGACCGTCGGGCGGATCGAACAGATCGCCGGGGAGCAGGGGATCTCGATGTGGGAGGCGGTCGACCGGCTGGTGGACGATCCCGAGTCGAAGAACGACCCCGTGCAGCGGACCATCGTGCGCAAGGTGACGGGCTTCGTGGAGCTGATCCGGTCGATGTCGCTGCGCCGCGAGGGGCAGGAGCTGTACGATACGGGACTCGATATCGCCACCCGTTCGGGAATCATCCCCGCCTACCGGATGGAGAACTCGCCCGAGGCGGAGTCGGCGCTGGGCAATATCGAGGAGCTGCTGAACACGATGCAGAACTTCAAGGAGCAGCGCGACGCCGAAATCCGCAACGGAGAACGCCAGCCCGACGAGCGGGCCACGCTGGAGGAGTGGATGCAGGGCGTGATGCTGCTGACCGACATGGACAACGACAATCAGGAGGACCGCGACAAGGTGACCCTGATGACGGTACACTCGTCCAAAGGTCTGGAATACAAATACGTATACATTGTCGGGTTGGAGGAGAACCTCTTCCCGTCGGCCCGGGCGATGGAGAGCGCCGACGGACTGGAGGAGGAGCGGCGGCTCTTTTATGTGGCCCTGACGCGTGCCAAGTGCGCCGCCACGCTCTCATCGGCCGAGATGCGTTTCAAGTGGGGCAATATGGAGTTCTCGCGGCCGAGCTGTTTCCTGCGTGAGATCGACCCCCGGTTCCTCGACATCAGGACCGACGACGATCATCCCGGACTGCGGTCGACGGCCCGGCTGGCAGGCGGAGGCTTTGCCTCGCGGGCGGGAGTGGCCGGAATCGGCCAGGGGTCGCACACAGCGGGCCGCGACCGGCGCACCCCCGACGGCAAGAGCGCCATCGACCTGCTGCGCGAACGCTTCGACTACCGTTTCCAAAAGCGGCGCGAGGCGGCACAGCAACCGGCGCAACCCAATGATCCGACCCGTCCGACGGCACGGACAACAACGCCGCAGACGCCTCTGACGCCCCAGACGCCTCCGGCCGAGAATTTGCGACGGGTTACGGCGCGCCCGACCGGCGCGGCCGCGACCGTCGACTGTCCTTACAAAGAGGGCGACCGCGTGGAGCACGTGAAATTCGGCCCCGGAACCGTCGCGCAGGTGATTCCTCTGGCCGGGGACTGCAAACTGATGATCCGTTTCGACAGCCCCGCCGCAGGCGAAAAGACCCTTTTGGCCAAATTCGCCAAGCTGACCCGGATTTAACCCTGCACCGCGGCGTCGCGGCACAAAAACAGGGGCAAAGTCAAAGGAGAGACAGAGACAGCGCAAGAACGGAACGGAGAACCAACAAAATTTGCTTTTGCCGCCATTTATTCGTATCTTCGCCCGACAAGTTGCCCTGAAAAATTTGGAAACAATGAAAATAGCCACCTTTATCTTCAACCCCATCCAGGAGAACACCTATCTGATCTGGGACGACACCCTCGAATGCGCCATCGTCGACGCCGGCATGCACGACGCCCGCGAAGAGGCCGCACTCGACAACTTTATCCGCGAACACGGACTCCGGCCCGTCGTGGCGGTCAACACCCACGGCCACTTCGACCATACGATGGGCGTCGAACACCTGCGCCGCACCTACGGCATCCCCTTCGCCCTCTCGGCCAAGGATCTCTTTCTGTTAGAGACGGCCTCGGTGAGCGGTTCGGTCTTCGGGGTGAAGATCGGCGCACTGCCCGCCTCCATCGACATCGATCTGGAACAGACCCCCGAGATCCGTTTCGGGCAGACGGCGTTACAGGTGATCGCCACCCCGGGCCATACCCCGGGCCATGTGGCGCTCTTCGAACCCAGCACCAAAACGCTCTTCACGGGCGACACGCTCTTCCGCGAGTCGATCGGCCGCACCGATCTGCCGGGCGGCGACTATTCGTGGATCATGCGGTCGATTCTGGAACGGATCCTCCCCCTGGGCGACGAGGTGATCGTCCGCCCGGGCCACGGCGAGGAGACCACCATCGGTCACGAGTCGATCTACAACCCCTTCGTGGTGGAGGTGCTGAACAACGAGGTCAACTACAAAGGTTAGCCCGCGATGAAGTTTTTCACAGGACTGCTGACCCTCGCCGCCCTCTCGGCACTCTTCACGGGCACGGCGCAGAGCTACTACAAACTGCGCCCCGACAACCCGCTGCGACAGAAAAACCCCGCCTTTTTCCAGACCGGAGAGGCCCGGCGCATAGGCGACCAGGTGGTGCTCTTCCAGCGCGTTACGGGCGGCTGGCCCAAGAACGTCGATATGGTCACGCCGCTGGATTCGGCCGCCCGCGCACGGGTCGAGGCCCAGCGCGAACGCCGCGACGACTCGACCACCGACAACCGGGCGACCACCACGCAGATGAGCTTCCTGGCGCGGCTATACAGCGCGACGGGCGACGTGCGTTACCGCGATGCCTTCCGGCGCGGCGTCGAATTCCTCCTCTCGGGGCAGTACGAAAACGGCGGCTGGCCCCAGTTCTGGCCCGATATGCAGGGCTATCAGATCCACATCACCTTCAACGACGACGCGATGGTCAACACGCTGGAGCTCTTCCGCGACGCGATCAACGGCACGAAACCCTACGGCGGCGATCTGGTCGACGAACCGATGCGCCTTTGTCTGCGGGAATCGTTCGACCGCGCCATCGACTGCATCCTGAAGTGTCAGATCGTCTACAAGGGCCGTCCGACCGTCTGGTGCCAGCAACACGACCGCGAGACCTTCGCCCCCGCCTCCGCACGCGCTTACGAGCTGCCCTCGTTCTGTTCGCAGGAGAGTGTCCGGATCGTGAAGCTGCTCATGTCGCTGCCCCACCCCGACGAGCGCGTCAAACGGTCGATACACGCCGCCATGCGCTGGTTCGACCGCTACAAGATCCCCGACCTGCGCTATGCCCGCAAACTCACGGAGGAGGATCCCGACACCTACCTGAAAAAGGAGAAGGGCTCGGCGACGTGGGCGCGTTATTACGACCTGCGGCACTGCCGCCCCTACGTCTGCGACCGCGACGGCAAACCCCGCCGCCGGTTGGAGGATCTGGGCACCGAACGCCGCAACGGGTACAGCTGGTATAACGAGTATCCCGCCGAACTCTACCCCCTCTACGAGCGCTGGGCCACCGAACACGACCCCGCCAACCGACAGAAACTCCATCCCGTAAAACAGTAAAAGCGCATGCAAAAAGTCTTTCATCGGATCCTCTATCGCCTGCTGCCGCTCGGGGGTTATCTTCGCGTGGTCAGCAGCCTCTTTTTCGTGTGGCACCGCATAGGAATCGGCCGCCGCTCGGAGGCCCTGGAATACGTCTACCACCTCGACCGGCTGGCCCGCAGGGGCGATACGGTGATCGATATCGGGGCCAATCTGGGCTATTACAGCCGCACGCTCTCCCGTTTGGTCGGACCCGAAGGCCGGGTGCTCGCCGTCGAGCCGATGCCGCCCGTGCTGGAGGTCCTCCGCCGCAACCTCCGCCGCTGCAGGAATGTCGAGATCTTCCCCTGTGCCTTGGGCGAGGAGCCGGGCGAGATCACCATGGCCAACACCACCGTCGCCGCCACCGGATACTTCGGCACGGGCCAGAATTTCATCAAGGAGGACACCGCGGCAAAGGAGCCGCCGGCAAAGACCGTCGAATACCGCGCCCCGATGCGCCGCGGCAGCGAGCTGTTCGGCGGACTGGCGCGCATCGACCTCATCAAATGCGACGTCGAGGGCTACGAGTGGCACATCATGCGGGAGATCCGCCCGCTGCTGGAACGCCACCGCCCCACGGTCCTCATCGAGACGGGCGGCGAAAACCGGCCGCGGATCATCGAGCTCTTCACCGCGCTCGGCTACCGCGGCTACACGCTGGAGGAGGGTCACGAGGCACCCCTCACCGAAAAAAGTCACAAAGACATCATATTCAGACCTTTATGAGAATAGATATTATCACCTCGGTCCCCGACCTGCTGCACTCGCCGCTCAACGAGTCGATTTTGCGCCGCGCACAGGAGAAGGGCCTTGTAGAGATCGTCGTGCACAACCTCCACGACT
>CAZHMX010000070.1:0-9853 GCA_964533725.1 uncultured Alistipes sp.
AGGGCAGAAAAACATACAGGCACACCCGCAAGAAAACATATTGTTCGGGTTCGCCCGTCCGGCTGGGCCCGACCACGGGCCCAAGGAGGACAGTCGTATCTTGATGCCCTTGTGTCCCCTACGAAAAAGAGCGACCTTAAAAAGGGTCGCTCTTTTTCGTAGGGGACACGGCGTTTTACTTCCGCACGCAGCGGACGTAGTGTCCGAAGGCTTTAACGTGGCCCGTGACCGAGAACGAAGAGGCGTTCGGGTCGAAGACTAAACGGGTATGGGTGTTGTAGAAACGGTAGTACACAAGCGAGACCGTCTTGCGGTCGAGCGGGTCGACGAAGGAGGTCGAGGTCCAGAACTGCACGTCGGGGGTGACGCCGCCGTAGCTGTCGCCGGCCTCGGTGGGCTGGTAATACATGCCGGGGAGGGCGTTGAAGCCGGTGATGTTGTTGCCCTTGCAGTTGGTCCAGCCGGTGGTCGACTTGAGCTTGGTGGCGGGGGTCGTCGTGCCGATGTAGGTCTTTAGGGCCGTGAGGTCGTCGGCTGTCGAGACCTCCCAGCCTTCGGGCGCCAGGCCGCGCTCGTCGAGGACGGCGTAGCCGTTGTAGATCACGCCGTATTCGGCCTTGTATTGCGACTCGTTGGAGAGGTAGACGCAGGCGCCGGCGGTCTCGGTGGTGGCCCACTCCTTGTTGGGGATCACCGAACCGTCGCGGTAACGCTCCGTGCGCAGACTCTCGGCCATCCAGTACTGGGTGCCGATTTTGGCGATCTTGTAGCTCTCCTTCTCCAGGCCGCGCACGTCGATGAGCAGATAGGGCTCGACGACGGCCTCCTCGACGGCGGTGTTCTCGGTGGCGGCCGCGAAGGTGCCGTCGGGTTCAAGATAGAGCGTGGCGGCGGCAGCTGCGGCCTCCGTGCCGCTGACGGCGCAGGTGTTGGCGGTCGTGTCCCAGACGATCTTCAGACCGGTGGTCGTGTAACCCCGGGTGAGGTCGGCTTTGTCGCCGTTCATCGGGTAGATCACCACCATCTGCTGGTCATAGGCGCCCGAAAGGATGTACTCCTGGCAGATCTCGGCCACCTGCACCCCGTCGACCGTCACCTTCTGGACGGGACCCGTCGAGAAGTCGGCCGGGATCTCGAAACGGTAGCTGGGCTGGACCTTGGCGGCCTGCACGATGCAGATCTTCTGCTCGATCTCGCCGCTCTTGAGGGTGATCACACCCGTACGTGCCGCGCCTTCGTTGGCTGCTGCGGCAAACTGCAGGTTTTCCGTGCGCACGGCGCGGCTCTCCTCGACCTGCGTCAGCCAGGACTGCGCGTCGGCGGCGATCGAGACTTCGTAGTCGAGGTTCGTCGTCACGGCAACCGTCACGTTACCGCCGTCGGCCGGAACCTCGTAGGCCTCCTGGATGACGTTCAGGATGCCGTTCTCGAAGAGGATGGCGGCCAGGGCCGAACGTTCGCCGTCGGCGGCCATCACCAGCACTTTGTCGTATTCGGTCAGCGCCTCGGGATCGGTGGCCAGGATGGCGATAACGCCGCTCGTGGCGGTGCGCGACTCGATGCGGGCCTTCACGGCACCCGTCGCCATCACCTCGACCGTCGTGTTTTCGTTGGCGCCCGTCAGCGTGTAGCCTACTTTCGCCGGGACATTGGCTACCAGGACGCACTCGGTCGTCTCGAGTTCGATGGCCAGACGTTTGGCTTTGGGGATCGAGATCGTCGTGCCGTCGGCCAGCGTGAAGACCACCGTGTCGTTCTCGCCGTCCGGGTCTACGCCGCTGAAGAACGAATCGCCCTGCTCACCCGAGGCTTTGCCCAGCCGGGTCCAGGTGGCGTTGTCGTAGGAGACCTCCCAGTAACCCTCTGCGATACGGAGCTGGGGCGTTGCGCCCTGGGCCCCTTCGGCGCTGATCTTCTGTCCGTCGGGGGTGGTCATCCAGGCTCCGTCCACGGTCCAGTACCAGACGCCGTTTTCCTGTGCCACGCCGATCACGGGAGCCGAGGCGTTCTGGCCGTTCTCGCCGTTGTAGATCGACACCGGACCGCTTTTGGTGAAGGTGATGGTATAGCCGACGGTCTGTCCGTCACGCACGATGGGGACTACGGCCTGCACCGTATCCTGATTCTGGAGTGCCTGCACGAGTTCCTGGAGGGTGATGATGTCGGAGTTCATCTGCCGGCAGAGCGTTTCGAGGTAGTCCAGCCGGTCTTCGATATCGTCGATGCGGTCCCGAATGGGCTGGTCGTCGTAATCGTTGCACCCGCCGCACCAGAGCAACGGCAGACACAGCGACAAAAACAACAGTTTTTTCATCATTTTGATTTTTTAGTGAATATTGAATAAAGTATGTAACCTAACTATCCGCGGGCAAAGATACGAATTTTGCCGAATAAACGCTGACTTTTTCCCGAAAAGTGCATTTTTCGTTAAAATTTCTTGTCCCCGGCGGCGCGGAGGCCTGCTCCCGAAGCCTGCCCCTCCCTCCTTCGCCTGCGGCTGCGGGGTCGTCGGATCCGCGGGATAAAAGAGGTGCGAAATGTTTTGTATTGTTGTAATTTATAGCTATATTTGCAGTGCTGCATTGCCGTAAGGCGGTGTGCAATTTACGGTTTGGCTCAATCGCTCTCGAATCACCACCTCGAAACAGAACGGGCTGAAGAATGTTCACTGGGCATGCTGTGTGTATAACGCAGACTGATTCCATGGAACATTAGGCTTGTGGTGAGCCCGAGAGCGTATGGCGGAAGTCTGCGCTTTTGTTTTTTTAGGCATTTGTGCGACGCGCCGTTGACGGAGGGCACTATTGCACAAAACTTAAAAAAATGTTGTTATGAAAAAACTGTTTCTTTTAGGCTGTATGACAGCGATGTGGCTCGTTTCGGCGGCCCAGGACAAAAGCAAGGTGGATATCCTGAAGCTCCCCGAGCAGAAGAAAATCCAATGGACCGTCGATGCGGGCGTATCGTTCAACGGGGCTGCGGGACCCAACGTAGAGACCTGCGAGGCCAAGTGGAGGAATAGTAAATATGACGGTTCTTTCTGCAGTATGATCGGATTCGACCTCGGGGGCGGTTTTGACCTTTCGTACGGAAAGAGTCCGTGGTATGGCGGTCTGTATCTTCACTTCGGTTCGGCCGGTTATAAAACCGAGGAGAGCAAGAGTTCCAATGATTCATATAATTCTCCTTTGGGGGGTGTTTCGGTAAACCGTTCCCGCACCAAAAAGACCAACACGCTCGATATGTACAGCCTCCGGTTGTCGCCCACGTTTGTCGGCTATAAGTATAAAATCAACGAAAGCATGATGGTCAGCGCCCATGCGGGAGGTTACTTCTCTTATTATCTGTTTGGAAAACAGAAATATGATGAATGCAGCTATAGTTACAGTTCTTATAAGGGCGACACGAATGAAAAAAACTCTCATAAAAAAAGCGAGACCAAAATTTCGGATGTCGAGAACATGAATAGTTTCGATGCCGGACTCGATGTGGGGGCCGCCTTCCATTACGGACATTTCAAGGTCGGTTTTTCGTGGATGCGAGGCTTTATTCCGATTTACAAGGGCGGGTCCGAAATCACCAAGATCGGCAAAGAGGAGCGCAAAGTGGGGAATCTCTACGAGAGTGATTTCCGAATCAGTATCGGGTACACGTTCTAAATAATCGGAAAAAAGGCGGGTCGGAGCCTCGGACGATTTCGCCCCGGGCGTCTGACCGGCGGATCCCTTATGTTGAGCGACCTTACGGCCGGATTTTGCCGGCCGTGGGGTCGCTTTTGGGTGTTGCGGCGGACCGGACCCATACCCCGCAACGCTCCGCAGGCCGACCGGCGGCGGCTTTGCGCGACAAATTTGCAGATTTGCGAATTTTGTATTACTTTTGTTCACCTACAGTTGCGCCGAAAGGGGCGGGGCCCGGAGGACGGATCTGCGGCGGGGGCTGCGGCCCGGCGAAGCGGTCCGAAATGAAGATGGAGTATGGATAAAAAGTTCGTGTTCGACTACCAGCACTACGCATCGGTCGGGGAGATGCCGGCCGATGACCGTGCGCTTGTGGAGGCGGCGTGCGAGGCTACGCGCGGCGCGCATGCCCGCTATTCGGGGTTCCGCGTCGGGGCCGCCGCACGGCTTCAGAGCGGGAGGATCCTGCGCGGAAGCAACTTCGAGAGCGAGGTCTATCCCGCCGGACTGTGTGCCGAACGGTCGCTGCTGTTCTATCACCAGGCCAACTTCTCCGACGACAGGATCGTCGCCTTAGCCATCGCCTCGGACCCCTCGGCGCGCGAGTGTTACCCGTGCGGACAGTGCCGCCAGGTGCTTTTGGATGTCGAACGCCGCCAGGGCAGCCCGATCCGCATCATCATGTACGGCGGCGGTACGGCCACGGCGGTCGCACGTGCCGAGGTGCTGTTGCCGTTTACCTTTATATTGTAAGATGTTCACGCCCGACGATATTCTCTACGAAGACAACCACCTGCTGGTGGTCTCGAAACACGCCGGCGATCTGGTGCAGCCCGATCCGTCGGGGGCTCCGGCGCTGGAAGACTGGATCAAGGCCTATATCCGCGAACGCGACGCCAAACCCGGCGCGGTCTTTCTGGGGGTGGTCCACCGCATCGACCGCCCCGTGAGCGGCGCCGTGCTCTTTGCCAAGACCTCCAAGGCGCTGGTGCGCCTGAACGAGATGATCCGCGAGGGCCGGATCGACAAACGCTACTGGGCCATCGTCGAACAGCGGCCCGCAGAGGAGGAGGGCGAACTGCGCCACTGGATCGCCCGCGACGGCCGTACGAATAGGTCGCATGCCTATCCCTCGCCGCGCGGCGAGGCCAAGGAGGCCCGCCTGCGCTACCGTCTCCGGGGTGCTTCGTCGCACTATACGCTCTTGGAGATCGAACTGCTGACGGGCCGCCACCACCAGATCCGCTGTCAGCTCGCCAAGGTCGGCTGCCCGATCCGCGGCGACCTGAAATACGGCGCCAAACGGTCGATCGAGGGGGGAGGCATCGCGCTGCATTCGCGTTCGATCGCCTTGGATCACCCGGTCCGCCACGAGCGGATCGAGATTGTCGCACCCGTGCCGCAGGAGGACAACCTGTGGCGCTATTTCGAACAGTCGGCCCTATGAGAATCCTCGTCCAACGGGTCCGCCACGCCTCGGTCACGGTCGGCGGCGCGGTGAAATCCTCGATCGGGCGGGGGCTTTTGGTGCTGGTGGGGGTCGAACCCGCCGACATGGAGGAGGATGCCCGCTGGCTGGCCGGCAAGTGTGCGCGTCTGAGGATCTTCGACGACGAGGCGGGGGTGATGAACCGCGATGTCGGCCAGGCGGGCGGCGAGTTGCTGGTCGTGAGCCAGTTCACCCTGATGGCCTCCACTAAGAAGGGCAACCGCCCCTCCTATGTCCGGGCGGCGGGCGAGGCGCATGCGCGGCCTTTGTACGAGCGGTTCGCGCAGCTGGCGGCCGAGGCCTCGGGCTGCCGGGTCGCAACGGGGGTCTTCGGCGCCGATATGCAGGTCGAGCTGTGCAACGACGGTCCCGTGACGATCTGGATCGACAGCAAAAACAGAGAGTAACTAACCACACAAGAGATAAAAAAACATTCTGAAGCAATGATGGCAAGACGTTTACAACAGCTTATTTCCATGCTGGTCCTTGCAGCGATGCTGGCCGGCTGTTCGAAGGAGGACACGCTGGTCGCCCACTTTGAGATCAATGCCCCCTCCACCACTACGGTCACCCAAAATTCGGTCACGCTGACCTGCACCTTCAGCGGCGAGGGCCGGATCGCGGATTTCGGCCGGGCGGGTATCGCCTGGGGCGTGAAGGGTACCTCCTCCGCCACCTGGCAGCGCAGCTACAACGTGACGGTCACGGGCAACCGCATCACCGGCACGGCCACGGGACTGAACCCCGAGTCCGATTATTCGGCCTACTGTTTTATCGAGCTGGAGTCGGGCCAGCAGATCCGTTCCGAGACGGTTCACTTCACCACCCCCGCATCGGGATCCGAGGCGGTCAACCCGAATTTCACCTTCAGGCTCCAGACCTCGAACATCACCGCCTCGGGGGCCATGCTCAACGCCACGGTCGGCTACACGGGCGAGGTCGCAGTCACCGAGATGGGCTTCTGCTACGCCATAGACAATGCGCAGGCCCAGCAGGGGTACGAGCAGACCCTCTCCTACACCACCGTCAAGGTCGAGGCCTCGGCGGGTGAGAAACAGACCGTGCTGAGCAACCTCGCGGGGGGCGGCTACATCTGGTATTTCTACGCCATAGCCGACGGCAAACGCTATCAGAGTGGCTACGCACGCTTCTCGACCGCCGCCGAGGAGGTCGAGTTGCCCGAATTCGTCAACCTCAAAAGCTCGAACCTGACCGCCTCCTCCGTGACGCTCGAGTGCGACGTGGAGTATGACGGCCGCGACGCCCTCACCTCGATCGAATTCCGTCTGACCCCCGACGGCGGCGCCACGCAGTCGAAGAGCGTCAGCGCAGGCGTCGGCCACCGCACCGCCTCGTTCACGGGCCTTGCCGCCAACACCCGCTATACGTGGTGCGTCGCCGCCACGGTCAAGGGTCGCGAGGCACGCAGCGAATCGGCCTCCTTCACCACGCAGGGCGGTTCCACCCCTTCGGGCAAGGTCTACCGCACGGGCTGGTATGAGCTGCCCGAGGAGCAGTCGGGCACGCAGCTCTACTTCGCCTACCACATGCGTCCCGACGCCCCCGCGATCCGCAACTACTCGGTCTGCTATAGCGCCGAGCTGCACTGCGCGATCTGGGCCGCCGCCGCGATGCACTCCTCGTGGGACGGCAGCGCCGGCCGCAACGACAGCTGGCAGGCCGACCCCGAGATCCCCTCGAGCGTGCAGCCCAACCTGAGCAGCAGCTATACGACGGGTTACAGCCGCGGTCACATGATCGCCTCGAGCGACCGTCAGGTCAGCGCCGCCACCAACCGCCAGACCTTCTACTACACCAACATGGCCCCGCAGGTCCAGAACGAGTTCAACGGCGGCATCTGGAACAAACTGGAGATCCTGGTTCAGGATACATGGACCTGTTCCGACACGCTCTACGTCGTCACGGGCGCCCACTTCGCCAACCGCAGCAAGACCACCAAGGACAAGAGCGGCAACACGTGCTACGTCCCGACCCATTTCTACAAGGTGCTGTTGCGCTCGAAGGCGGGCAACACCCGCAAACCCGTCTCGCAGCTCTCCGCCGACCAGCTGCAGTGCGTGGGCTTCTGGTTCGACCACTTCGGCTACGGCACCAAGGACCAGCCCTCGAGCAAGGAGATGCGTTCGGTCGCCGACATCGAAAAGGAGACGGGTCTCACCTTCTTCCCCAACGTTCCCAACGCCCCGAAGACAACCTACAAAGCCTCCGACTGGGGCATGTAGGGGGCCTGTAATACATTCAGCGATGATCAACCCCAGCAAATACATCCTGCGCGAAGTCACCGACCGCCGCACCGAACGACAGTTTCTGAATCTGCCTAAACGTCTCTACAAGAACGAGAAACACTGGATCTGCCCCCTGGACCAGGACGTCCGCGAGGTCTTCGACCCCGCGCGCAACGAACTCTTTGCCGACGGCGAGGCGATCCGCTGGATCGCACTGGACCTGAAGGGCCGGGTCGTGGGCCGTATCGCCGCCTTCTACAACCGCGAGAAGGCCGCTATCGAGGAGCAGCCCACGGGCGGTTGCGGCTTTTTCGAGTCGATCGACGACCAGTCGGTGGCCGACCTGCTGTTCGATGCCGCCCGCGACTGGCTCGAGGGCAAGGGCATGGAGGCGATGGACGGTCCGATCAACTTCGGCCAGCGCCGCGACTGGTGGGGCCTTCTGGTCGAGGGCTTCGAGTATACGCCCCTCTACAAAAACCCCTACCACTTCCCCTACTACCGCAAGCTGATGGAGACCTACGGTTTCCGGAACTGGTTCAACCAGAACAGCTACATCTACCGCATCTCGAGCGATGCCGCCAACCGCGTGATCTTCGAGCGTTCGGCGCGTCTGCTCGCCACCCCCGGCTACCGCGTCGCCCCGGTCGACATGACCCGCCCCGAACAGGCCGCCGAGGATTTCCGCACGGTCTACAACAAGGCCTGGGCCCCCTTCCCGGGAGTCCGGCCGATAGAGAAGGAGGAGGCCCTGGAGATGATGCAGATGCTCAAACCGATCATCGACCCGCGGCTGATCTACTTCACCTTCCACAACGACGAGCCGGTCGGTTTCTTTGTCGGCGTCCCCGACCTGAACTGCATCATCGGCAAGTTCAACGGCCGTTTCGGGCTGTGGCAGAAGCTGCGGCTGCTGTGGGGGCTGAAGGTCTCCAAGTCGTGCAACCGCATCTTCGGCATCATCTTCGGCGTGGCCCCCGAGTACCACGGCAAGGGCATCGAGTCGGTGATGATCGTCAAATACCACGAGTATCTCGAACAGTCGAAAAGCCCCTACGACACGCTCGAACTGGCCTGGATCGGCGACTTCAACCCCGTGATGAACCGCATGATCACCCACTATGTCGGTGCCGTGAAACACAAGATGCACACCACCTACCGCTATCTGTTCGACCGCACGAAGCCTTTCCACCGCTGCCCGAGCCTGCTGCCCGAGCGCCGTCGTCCCGCGCGGACCTGCGAAACGGCGGAAAATCAACCGGAATAACAACTTAAAACTTATAAATGCTATGAAAACAACCGTATTCACCAAGTACCATCTGGCCAACGGTGCGAAGATGGCCGAATTCGCCGGTTACAACATGCCGATCGAATTTACGGGGATCAACGACGAGCACCTCTGCGTCCGCAACAACGTCGGCGTCTTCGACGTCAGCCACATGGGCGAGATCTGGGTCAAGGGCCCCAAGGCTTTGGCCCTCCTGCAGCGCATCACCACCAACGACGTGGCCAAACTCTACGACGGCAAGGTGCAGTACACCTGTATGCCCAACGGTGCCGGCGGTATCGTCGACGACCTGCTGGTCTACCGTTGCGCCGCCGAGGATTACCTCCTGGTGGTCAACGCCGCCAACATCCAGAAGGACTGGAACCACATCTGCGCCGAGGCTGCCCGCATGGGTATGGAGATCGGCACCGAGGTGATCGACGCCTCGGACGATACCGCACAGCTGGCCATCCAGGGCCCCAACGCCATGAAACTCGTCCAGAAAATGTGCGAGATCCCCGTTGAACAGATGGAGTATTACACCTTCTGCACGACGAAGGTGGCCGGCTGCGACGCCATCCTCTCGATCACGGGCTACACCGGCGCCGGCGGCTGCGAGATCTACATCAAGAACGAAGATGCCGACAAACTCTGGGAGGCCATGTGGGCCGTCGGTCAGGAGATGGGTCTGCAGAATATCGGTCTGGGCGCCCGCGACACGCTGCGTCTCGAGAAAGGCTTCTGCCTCTACGGCAACGACATCAGCGACACCACCTCCCCGTTGGAGGCCGGCTTAGGCTGGATCACCAAGTTCGCCGAAGGCAAGGATTTCATCGACCGCGACCGCATGGAGGCCCTCAAAGCCGCCGGCGTGCAGCGCAAATTGGTCGGCCTGAAAATGGTTGACCGCGGCATCCCCCGCCACGGCTACCAGATCGCTACCCGCGACGGCGAAGTCCTCGGCGAAGTGACCTCCGGAACCATGTCCCCCTGCCTGAAAGTCGGCATCGCCCTCGGCTACGTCCGCGCCGACTACGCCAAGGCCGGCAGCGAAGTCGCCGTCATCGTCCGCGACCGGCTGCTGAAAGCGGAGGTCGTGCGGTTGCCGTTCGTATAGACGCGACTGCGCTCCTTGGGCCAATGGTTTGGCCCAGCCGCGCGGGCGAACCCG
>CAZHMX010000071.1:0-9845 GCA_964533725.1 uncultured Alistipes sp.
CGATCGCCACGGGGCACGAGGCGGCGTGGCGCGGAGCGCGGATCACGCGGACGTCATGCACGAGGTATTTGCCGCCGAACTGGGCGCCCACGCCGCTCTTGCGGCAGATGTCCAGCACGCGCTCCTCCCACTCCAGGTCGCGGAAGCAGCGGCCGCCCTCGTTGCCCGAGGTGGGCAGCTCGTCCAGATAGCCGGCCGAAGCCTTCTTGACGGTGGCCAGACACATTTCGGCCGACGTGCCGCCGATGCAGAGGGCCAGGTGGTAGGGCGGGCAGGCCGACGTACCGAGATCCTTGATATGCTCGGTGATGAACTTCGTGAGCGACTCCTCGTTTAAGAGGGCTTTGGTCTGCTGATAGAGGAAGGTTTTGTTGGCCGAGCCGCCGCCTTTGGTGATGAAGAGAAATTCGTACTCCATGCCGGGCTTGCCGCCGTAGATATCGATCTGTGCGGGGAGGTTGGTGGCGGAGTTTTTCTCGTCGGTCATGGTGAAGGGGACGACCTGCGAGTAACGCAGATTGCGCTCCTTGTAGGTTTCGTAGACGCCGCGCGAGATGTACTCGGCGTCATCGGCGCCGGTGTAGACATCTTCGCCTTTGTGTCCGATGCAGATGGCGGTTCCGGTATCCTGACAGGTGGGCAGTTCGCCTTCTGCGGCCACGCACTGGTTCAGGAGCATGGTGTAGGCGACAAACTTGTCGTTGTCGGTAGCTTCGGGATCCTCGAGGATGTTGCGCAGCTTCTGGAGGTGTGCGGCGCGGAGGTAGAACGAAACGTCGCTGTAGGCGGCTTTAGAGAGGATTTCGAGCCCTTTGGGGTCGACTTTAAGGATTTTGCGTCCGTCGCACTCGACGACTTTCACATAGTCTTTGGTGAGCAACCGGTATTCGGTTTTGTCCTCCCCGACGGGGAACGGCTCCTGGTAGATAAATTCGGACATATCGCTGTAATTTTTTTGTATAGTCACGCTATTTTGTGCAAAGATACGAATAAGCGAGAGCAAAAACAAATTTATTTGTTTTTGCCGAGCGGAAGTATCTTCGGCGCAGCCAAGGATGCGAATAAGCGAGAGCAAAGGCATCTTCGGCGCGGTGCGCGGCACCGAAGATGCCTTTGCTCCCGTTTCGGGACGAGCTATTTCCCGACCGTCTGGGCCAGGGAGAAGGCGAAGCGGGCCGGGTCCAGGCCGAGCAGGGCGAGCAGCTCCTCTTTCGGGGCGCTGCCGCGGGTTACGGCCTTCAGGTCGTGGCCGGCGGCGTAGAGGTTGACATTCTCGGCATATCCGGCGGCATCCTGACCGCAGAGATAGTCCACCTGCACGGCGGGAATGTCGCGGCCCTCGTAGACCGAACGGTCGGCTATATAGATCAGATTCACGGGGGCCGTGAAGACAAAATCCTGCATGCCGGCCATACGGCGGTGATCCCCCGCGACGACACGGTCAAGGCGGTGGTGTTCTGCATCATAGGCATAGACGCCCCCGGGCAGAACGACATAGAGCCGGAGGGGGTAGAGGGCCAGGGCCGAGGGGGCAGTCAGGCGGTTGTCCTGCGGGCGGTTGATTCCCGCGGCGGCCCACACCACGCCCGAAAGCTCCTCTAAGGTCAGCTGTTCGGGGCTGTAGTCGCGGCTCGTCCGGCGCAGCCACAAGGCCTCGTCGACCGTCTTGCCGCCCGTGCGTGCGGGGGTGACGAGTCGGATGGTCTCGCCCTCCACCAGGGGTGTGGCGGCCGTTTGGGGGTTGTCGGCGGGTGCTCCCGCGCAGGAGGCCAGCAGCGCAGCGGCTGCCATCAACAGGGTATGTTTCATAGACTCAAGGTTTTATAAGTTCGTTTTCGACCGCATCCGCGGGTATTGCAACACGATGGCCAGCAACGCGCAGAGACCCAGGATGGGCGGGTAATAGAGGTGGCGGATGATATCCAACGGCGACAGCCCCGACAGTCCTGCCGCCATCAGCAACTGCGCGCCGTAGGGCAGCAATCCCTGTGTAAAACAGGAAAAGGTGTCCAGAAGGCTGGCGCTGCGCCGCGGGTCGATGCCGTAACGCCGGGCGATATCGTGTACGATGCCGCCGACCGAGAGGATGGCGATGGTGTTGTTGGCCGTGCAGAGATTCGACACCGAGACCAGACCCGCAATGGCCGTCTCGGCACCCCGGCGACCCGAGATACGCCGCGTCAGCCGGTCGATCAGGTAGTCGATGCCGCCGTTGACGCGGATCAGCTCCAGCAGTCCGCCCGCCATCATCGTGATGATGATCAGCTCGCCCATGCCCGTAATGCCCTGTCCCATGCTGCCGCACCAGCCTAACGGCGTGAATCCGCCCGTGCAGCTGCCGATCACGCCCGAGGCCGCGATACCCAGCGTCAGGACCTTCAGTACGTTGACCCCGGCGATGGCCGTCGCCAGCACCAGCAGATAGGGCACTACCTTCACCCACTCGATCCGTTCGGGCTGGGCCACGGTCGCCGTCGTCGCCGTCAGCAGATAGATCCCCAGCGTGATTATGGCCGCCGGAGCCGCAATGCGGATGTTGACCTTGAATTTGTCGTTGAGCGCGCATCCCTGGGTGCGTGTGGCCGCGATCGTCGTGTCGGAGATGAACGAGAGGTTGTCGCCGAAGAAGGCTCCGCCCGCAATGATCGCCGTCAGCCAGGCCCGGTCGATCCCCGTCTGGTCGGCCAGTCCCGCCGCCACGGGCACCAGGGCAACAATCGTACCCACCGACGTGCCGATCGACAGCGAAATGAAACAGGCCGCTAAAAAGAGTCCCGCCGGCAGCAGCGCCCCGGGCAGCAGGTGCAGGGTCAGGTTGACCGTGGCGTCCACGGCCCCCATCGCCCTGGCCGACTCGGCAAAGGCCCCCGCCATCACAAAGATCCAGATCATCAGCAGTACGTTGCTGTCCGATGCCCCCGCCGAAAAGCGTTCGATCCGCTTCGCATAGGGCAGCCCCCGCGTGATGGCCACCGCGTAGACGGCCGACAGCAAAAAGGCCACCGTCAGCGGCATCTTGTAAAAATCGCCCGTGAGGATCGAGACCGAAAGATAGACCGCCAGAAACAGAATCAGCGGAGTGAGGGCCCAAAAACTCCCTTTTTGCGCCCCGTGCGAGGTTGCGTGCCGCATCGTCAGATCGCTTCGGGACGGGGTTGTTCGCCCGGGGTGTCGGTCGTCGCGGATTCCGCGGCGGGGACTTCGGGCTCGGTCATCACGATGCTGTCGACCACGAATTTCGTGAAACCGCGCCAGGGCAACTTCCCGAAATACTCCTTGTAATGGAGTTCGATGGTCCGTCCGCCGAGCAGCATCAGCCGGCGCGCCAGCTTGTCGTCCGTCACCGAGAACTCGAATTCATACGACTGGATCGATCCCGCCGTCTTCGACCGAATGCCCGACTGGATCAGTTTGCCTTCATAGGTCTTGAAAACCAACCCTTTATAGACCACGTAATTCAGTTCTCCGCTCTTGACTCCCTCGCCGAAGACGAAGTAAAAGCGGAAGTATCCGAAGAGGAGCGCCCCCAGAACCAGCACGAGGGCCAGCACAGTCCAAAACTTTTTCATCTCTCTGTCTGTTATTTTTCGCAAAGGTAATCATTTTTTGCGATTTCCCCGCAGCGGGGGCGCGTATCGGGGGGGGGTATTGAAAAAGTATAGGGACGTATGCTTCACAGCATTCATCCCTACGTTAGGTTAGTTAGGTTAATGAGAAAGTGGGTTTCCCCACATTTGCAAGGCAAAGATAATACATTTTTACGGAATGGGCAAAACTTTCATAATAATAATTTTCTTAATATCGTCTTTTTGCCTGTCAAATCATAATCAGGCCCGCTTTTTCGCTTGCGATTTTTAAATTTTTGGTAATTGTGTGTGGGCTTGCACCTTGTCGGGCAGGCGAACTTGTTCCTGTTCTGTTTTCCGTTCCTGCCGGTCCGGGTTTCGTGGCGAGCCGTGTTTACCCACCCTGAACAGCGGCAGCAGGCGGGTGATAACCGGGCCGCCACAAACGGGAACAGTGCGTGCACCGTGCGTCCTTCCCTCGAGCCGGGGTTTCGGGCGGAACCCGCAATGTTACAAGGTTTAGGATATCCGGTCAGCGTAAAAAATATATATAATTGTCTTTTATTTTTTGTTATTTACTTTTTTTAGTACTTTTGTAAAGCTGAGCAATTGACAATACATATTTTAGTGAGTGAACGTGTTTTTCGCACTGTCCTTATCGAAAAATCTGTAGACTCTTTTAAGTAACTCGGACACATTTTTTGAAACCATCTGTGGAGAACATGATACAGTTAAAGTAGGATAGAGTGAAAAACAATGAGCCACAGATGACGCCTAATATAAAATAATTTTCAACATGCAGAAGTATGACATTTTCGTGAGTTACAGGCGCGATTCCTATGAATCCGCGAATCTTATTGCGACACGCCTTAGGGCAGCGGGATACAGCGTGTTTTTTGACTTGGAATCCATGCGTTCGGGGCTGTTTAACGAACAACTCTACAAGGTGATTGAAGAGTGCAGGGATGTTCTTGCCGTGCTGCCGCCGTCTGCCCTGGACCGTTGCGCGGACAAAAACGACTGGGTCAGGAAAGAACTTGTGCATGCAATGGAGCAGGACAAGAATATTATTCCTATCATGCTCAACGGCTTCCAATGGCCCGAAATTATGCCGGAAGGCATGGAGAAACTTTGTCTTTATCAATCCGTTGCATCATCGAGGGATTTCTTCGACCTTTCCATGGAACGGCTGGAGAGTTATCTGCATAGCCGGAAACATGTCGGACGAAGAAAAATGGCAGTTAAGGTTGCCGTTACGCTGACGACAGTTTTGCTGCTGTGCATCATTTTCTTATCGGTATGCCGCTATATGGCAAAGCCGGTATGCCGTCAGATAACAGAACATACCACAGCCAGAATCGGTGAGGTAGAATTACTGATGGAGGACAATCTGTCAATGGCGGAGATGTGGAAGTCATATGCTCCGGAGAAACGTGAAGATATGCTGAAATTATTGGCGTCTGTCGTCAAGAATATGGACTACCTGCGGTCTACATCGGGCAGGCATCCTCTGGAACTGACCGGCTGGCAGATTTTTCTTGCCGGACGGTATTGGGCAGAAGCTGCGGAAGTGGAATTTTTTGACGGCTATGTCGATTCCTTTTATGATGATATGCGGACCAATATACAGAATATGACAGATGCTATATCAAGTAGCGAACCGTTGCTTCCGTCCGTCCATAATGCGTATGCTTGCAACATGGAGATTTTCACCCACCTTGCCAATGCCCTGTACTATTCATATCTGCAGATGATTAATGAATTCCCCGCCGAGTCACAGGAAATATACCGCAATATAGCAAGAAAGTTTTCAAATATGCCTACGACAGGTCTTGGACTGAACAGCAAGGAGTACGATATGCTTATCGAGCGGGAGAACAATTTCGTTGAGAGATTATTGGCCGGGCAAAAAAAGACTGTAAAGAATATGAAAGACGATGTATATCTTGCTGAAGGGAAACGGGACTCTCTGTACCGCAAGGTTGTTGAGGACTACCGTGCAATCATCGGCCGCAACAGAATCAGTCCGGAAGATTCTCTCGTGCAGAATTGGGCCAGGGTATGTATGGTGGCGTCGCTTCTTGATACAGCCGTGCAGGATGCAACGGAGGATGACACCAATCCGATAGGTCCTCAAATCGTATGGAAGGATATGGAAAGGACACTGTCGGATTATGTTGAAGTCTATCCGGACTCGAAGCCTTATATCACAGCTGTCAGGGCCTTGTATCGGGAAGTGATGGAAAACAGACGGAAGTGTTCCGGAATCCTAATATCGGCATTTGCTCCGTCATACAGTCCGGTGTTCTACAGATTAGGGGACATCATTGTCTCATGGAACGACATTGATGTATCCTCAATCGAGGATTTGAAAGCGGCGTACAGAAAAGGCGGAAATGGAAAACTAAAGCTGTTGAGACTTGAAAACAACGGATTCATTGAAATATCCGCCGACATACCGGGCGAAGAAGACTATGTAGGCTTCAGCAATATCCGGTTTTACGATTGATTCCGCCCTCCCTGGATCGGGAAACGCACCTTTTTGAGGGTTGATTTTACAGGAAAACGCAGCGGAGGATTGCCGATAAAAGGCGAATCAGGCGAAATCCTTGTTGCCGTCCCCGGGATCGTACGGGGAAGGCGTGCGATTCCGGAGTCCGGAGCGGTCGCGATTCCGAAAACAGATGCAAACAGGACCGGAAGCATTTGCCTCCGGTCCTGAAATCATCCGCGGGTGTCCCCGCCGGAACGGGCGGGATTACTCGATCTTGCGCGAACCGTCGGAGATCACTACGGGGTAGATCTGCGGTTCGTGGCCGTATTTGGCGTTGAACTTCTCCTTGACGGTGGCGATGAAGGAATCGTACAGCTCGTCCTTGACCAAGTTGATGGTGCAGCCGCCGAAACCGCCGCCCATGATGCGCGAACCCGTCACGCCGCACGCCTCGGCCACCTCGGCCAGGAAGTCCAGCTCCTCGCACGATACCTCGTAGTCCTTCGACATGCCCCAGTGGGTCTCGTACATGCGCTTGCCGACGGTCTCGTAGTCCCCCTTCTCGAGGGCCTCGCAAACGTCTAATACGCGGCGCTCTTCACCGATCACATAGCGGGCGCGTTTGTAATCCTCCTCGGAGATCTGCTCCTTGACGGCGTCGAGCTGTTCCATCGTGGCGCCGCGCAGGAACTCCTGGCCGAGCACCTTGGCCACGCGCTCGCAGGAGGCACGGCGGTCGTTGTAGGGCGAGCCGACCAGGGCGTGCTTCACGCGCGAGTCGACCAGCACGAGTTTGTAGCCCTGCGGGTCGAAGGGGAAGTAGGCGAACTCCATCGAACGGCAGTCCAGACGCATCAGGCAGCCTTTCTTGCCGAAAACGGAGGCGAACTGGTCCATGATGCCGCAGTTCACGCCGCAATAGTTGTGTTCGGTGGACTGACCGATACGGGCCAGTTCGAACTTGTCGATGCCGCAGCCGTAGAGGTCGTTGAGCGCGTAGGCGTAGGTCGACTCCAGGGCGGCCGACGACGACATGCCGGCGCCGAGGGGCACATCGCCCGAGAAGGCGGTGTCGAAGCCGCCGATCTTGCCGCCGCGCTTCTGTATCTCGCGGCATACGCCGAAGATGTAGCAGGCCCAGCCCTGGGCGGGTTTGTCCTCCTCGCTGAGCCCGAATACGGCCTCTTCGCCGAGGTCTACGGCATAGGCGCGCACCTTGTCGGTGCCGTTGAGGGTGATGGCGGCGATGATGCCGCGGTCGACGGCGCCCGGGAAGACGAAGCCGCCGTTGTAGTCGGTGTGCTCACCGATCAGATTGATGCGTCCGGCCGAAGCGTAGACGTTTTGGGGCTCGGCACCGAAGCGGCCTTTGAATTCCTGTTTGATCTGTTCCTTGGTCATAGTTTTATGTTTTAATTGCGTTCGTTGCTCTTTTGTCGCGTTTGTTTTTCTCCGACGGCGTTTGCCGGCCTGCCCGTTGCGGCCGGCGGACTCTTCCTACAAAGTTAATGTTTTTTTTGCCAAAACTCCAAACGTTTGTTTCAAAAATCTTGCATCGGTGGTCCTTCGGCCGGGGAAAACTTTGGTTTTTCGAAGATTTGTCCGTAAATTTGCCCCTCGATCAAGATAATTTTTCCGCCTTATGGAATATAATTTCAAAGAGCTGGAGGCCAAGTGGCAACAGCGCTGGAAGGACGAGGGTCTCTACCATGTGGAGGTCGACCCGTCGCGTCCCAAATTCTACGTCCTCGACATGTTCCCCTATCCCTCGGGTGCGGGACTGCATGTGGGACACCCGTTAGGGTATATCGCCTCGGATATCTATGCCCGCTACAAACGTCAGTGCGGCTTCAACGTCTTGCACCCGATGGGTTACGACGCTTTCGGTCTGCCGGCCGAGCAGTACGCCATCCAGACGGGACAGCACCCGGCCGTGACCACCGAATGCAATATCAACCGCTATCGCGAGCAGTTAGACAAGATTGGCTTCTCGTTCGACTGGGACCGCGAGGTGCGCACCTGCCAGCCCGAGTATTACAAGTGGACGCAGTGGGCCTTCGTGGAGATGTTCGGCCACTGGTACGACCGCAAGGCGGAGCAGGCGCGTCCGATCGCCGCGCTGCGCGAACACCTGGCCGCACACGGCACCGAGGGACTGGAGGCCGCCCAGACGCGTCCCCTGAACCTGACGGCCGGGGAGTGGCGGGCCATGGACGAGGCCGCGCAGGAGGAGGTGCTGCAGAACTACCGGCTGGCTTACCGGGCCGATACGATGGTCAACTGGTGCGAGAAGCTGGGCACGGTGCTGGCCAACGACGAGGTGAAGGACGGACTGTCGGTGCGCGGCGGCTATCCCGTGGTGCAGAAACGGATGAAACAGTGGTCGCTGCGTATCACGGCTTATGCCGAGCGGCTGTTAAGCGGGCTGGACGCGCTGACGTGGAGCGACTCGCTGAAGGAGATCCAGCGCAACTGGATCGGCAAGTCGACGGGTGCGCAGGTCTTCTTCCCCATCGCGGGCAGCGACCGCAAACTGGAGATCTTCACCACGCGTCCCGACACGATCTTCGGGGTGACCTTTATGGTGATCGCCCCCGAACACGAGTGGGTCGATACGCTGACGGCCGACAGCGAGCGCGAGGCGGTCGAGGCCTATGTCGAGCAGGCCAAGAAACGGTCCGAGCGCGAGCGTATCGCCCAGACGCGCCGGGTCAGCGGCGTATTCACCGGCTCCTATGCCGTGAATCCCTTCACGGGCCGCGAGATTCCGATCTATATCTCCGACTATGTGCTGGCCGGTTACGGTACGGGGGCCATTATGGCCGTTCCCGCGCACGATTCGCGCGACTATGCCTTTGCCCGCCACTTCGGTCTGGAGATCGTCCCCGTGGTCGAGGGCGGCGATATAGAGAAGGAGTCCTACGACGCCAAGAGCGGACGGATGATCAACTCCGGCTTCCTCGACGGCAAGGATGTGAAAGAGGCCATCGAGCTGATGTTCGACGAGGTGGAGCGCCGCGGTATCGGCCGCAAGTTAGTCAATTACCGCCTGCGCGACGCCATCTTCTCGCGCCAGCGCTATTGGGGCGAGCCGTTCCCCGTATACTATAAAGGTGACGTAGCCTGCGTGCTGCCCGAGGAGCGGTTGCCGCTGGAGCTTCCGGCCATCGAGAACTTCGGCCCCACCGAGCAGGGCGAACCGCCTTTGGCCCGGGTCAAGGGGTGGCATACGGAGGAGGGCTATCCCTACGAACTCTCGACCATGCCCGGTTTCGCGGGTTCGTCGGCCTATTATCTGCGCTATATGGATCCCCGCAACACGGAGGCCCTGGTGAGCCGCGAGGCCAACGGCTACTGGCGTTCGGTCGACCTCTACGTGGGCGGCATCGAGCACGCTACGGGCCACCTGATGTACTCGCGGTTCTGGAATATGTTCCTCTACGATCTGGGATACGTCTGCGAGCCGGAGCCTTTCCGCAAACTGGTCAACCAGGGCATGATCCAGGGCCGGTCGAATTTCGTCTACCGCGTGGTGGGAACCAACAAGTTCGTCTCGCTGGGGCTCCGCGGCCAGTACGAGACGCAGGAGATCCATGTCGATGTCAATATCGTCCGCAACGACGTGCTCGACCTGGAGGCCTTCCGCGCCTGGCGTCCCGAGTTCCGCGATGCCGAGTTTATCCTCGAGGAGGGCAAATACATCTGCGGCTGGGCGATCGAGAAGATGTCCAAGTCGATGTACAACGTCGTCAACCCCGACTATATCGTCGACAACTACGGCGCCG
>CAZHMX010000072.1:0-9727 GCA_964533725.1 uncultured Alistipes sp.
GATACCGAATTTGATGCCCGGATAGAGGGCTTCCAATGCCTCGGCCAGCAGGTGCGACGAGGTGTGCCAGAAGGCGTGTTTGCCCTCGGCATCGTCCCATTTGTAGAATTTGACCGAGGCATCCTCCTCGATGGCGCGGTTCAGATCCACGGTCGCGCCGTTTACCGAAGCGGCCAGCGAGTCGGCAGCTAAACGAGGGCTGATACTCTCGGCAACTTGGTAGGCCGTTGTTCCTTTTGCGAACTCCTTGACGGAGCCGTCGGGAAATGTGATTTTAATCATAAAGTTTTTTTAATATTTTCGGAGCCGTCGGGCGCTACCACAATTACGAGACGGTATACACCTTGCAGGCTCGGGTTTTCTTCTGTTTGCTTCACCCCGGTCGTTATTCTTCGGCGGGGAGTTGTTCGTCTTTGCCGGGGGCGCGGCGGTCGCGGTTGTTGTCGCGGTGCTCGCGGACGACGTGTTGTAGGGGGTCGGCGGACCAGAGGGTCCAGGCGCGCCGGTTGCGGACGATGTCGATGGCGGCATAGATGGCGTTGCGCATCGAGGCGGGATCGGCTTTGCCCTGGCCGGCGATGTCGTAGGCCACGCCGTGGTCGGGCGAGGTGCGCACGCCGGGAAGCGCGGCCGTAAAGTTCACGCCGTCGGGCGACAGGGTCTTGAAGGGGGTCAGCCCCTGGTCGTGGTACATGGCCAGCACGGCGTCGTAACGGGCATAGTTGCCGCTGGCGAAGAGACCGTCGGCCGCAAAGGGTCCGTAGGCCAGGATGCCCTGTGCGAAAGCCTCGTCGATGGCGGGTTTGATGGTCTGCTGCTCCTCGGTGCCCAACAGTCCGCCGTCGCCCGCGTGGGGATTCAGGGCCATCACGGCAAGACGCGGTTCGACGATGCCGAAATCCTGTTTGAGCGTTTGGCGCAGGGTCTTCAGACTCCCGACGATCTTCTCGCGCGTGATGGCGGCGCTGACCTCCGCAACGGGGAGGTGGATGGTCACCAATCCGACGCGCAGGCGCTCGCTGAAGAGGATCATCAGCGGCTGACCGCCCAGCTCGGCGGCGAAAAACTCCGTGTGACCCGTGTAGGGGAACTCTTCGCTGTGAATGCTCTCCTTGTCGATCGGCGCGGTCACGACGGCGTCGATCGCCCCCGCCTTCAGATCCGCCACCGCCCGTTGCAGGGCCTCGGCGGCGGCGCGTCCGGCCTCTTTCGAGGGATGACCCGGGGTGACGGCCGGTGCGGCCGACTCCAGCTCCACGAAGTTGATGCGTCCCTTGCGCGCCTCGGCGGCATGGGCGACGGTCTCCAGTACAAATCCCTCCATATCAGGAAGTTGACGACGGTAGAATTCCGCAGCCGCGCGGTGCCCGTAGATGACGGGCGTGCACAATTCGGTCATTCGCTGGTCGGCGAAGATTTTGAGGATCAACTCCCAGCCTACGCCGTTGGTATCCCCTTGAGTAAGACCTATTTTTATTTTATTATCTTGCATAACGATATTTCGGTTTTGAACTTACAAAAGTAGCAAAAATTCGACATTTCCATGCATTTTGCCGCAAAAAAATCTCTATACCACAGAATTGCATGCCGAATTTGCCTTCCGGGCACACTCCGGATATGCGCGGCGATCCGTCGGTCGGTCGTTGCAGCGGCGTTTCGGGGCGGATCACAGACGTCCCAGCTGCCGCTGGGCCTGGGCGTGACGGAGGACTTGCAGGCGGCGGAAGACGGGACAGTTCAGGCAGTTGGCCGTTTGGCAATAGTCGCGGTGGATCTGCACGAGCGCCTGCGACTCGAAG
Organism: uncultured Alistipes sp.; assembly: GCA_964533725.1. Taxonomy (GTDB): domain Bacteria; phylum Bacteroidota; class Bacteroidia; order Bacteroidales; family Rikenellaceae; genus Alistipes. The sequence continues at coordinate 1,800 of CAZHMX010000072.1, forward strand.
GCGTTCGTGGCCTCGATGCCGACACTCTTCCAGAAACGGGTGATATAGTTGTTCTCGGCCGACAGCGATTCGAAGAGCGTGAGCGCCCGCCGTTTGCCCAGGTCGTCGCGCATCGCTTCGAAATAGGTGAACTGCAACGGCACAACCACATTGATCGCCAGAATGTTGACCATCGCATCGCCGAGACGTTTGGGCCGGCGGGGCGAGGGGTGACAGGGCAGGTAGTGGGTGTCCCAGTAGGCCGAGGCCTGCATCCGGAAGAGGTTGCGGACGTCAGTCTGGTCCCGGCATTCGAGCATCTGTCCGAAGGCGAAGTCGTTGCACGCGAAAAAGGAGGCGGCCTGCGCCACGCGGAGGATCGGATGGTTGGCGGGCTGGATGCGGCCCAGATGCCAGGCGTCGGGCGTCAGCGGCGTGATGCCGTATTTGTGGCGCTGGTAGTCGAATTGCTCCTTGAGCGAGGCCATATAGTCGTCCGTGTCGTAAAGCTCCGCCAACCCCGAGGTGCCGATCAGCATGGCCTCGGTGGCGAAGCGCTGGACGCGTTCGCGCAACAGCAGACCCAGATGCGCGCGGGTGGCCAGTTCGACAAAGGGTTTGCGGTTCTGCTGACCGCCCAGTGCCCGCAATACGGCCACATAGAAGGTCTGCCGCCAGTCGAGCGAGGTGTGGAGGAAGAGATTCTTGATCTCGTCGCTTTTGCGCATCAGCCGTTCGTAGCCGGCCTCGCGCAGTATCTCGTCGCGGTCGAGTGCCGGCAATCCGGCCAGCCAGATGCCGCAGCTGTTCGGCGAGGGCCGTTCGAACGGCGACAGCGGCGGGTGGGTCTGTTCCGCCATACGGATCAAAAGATGTTGAGTTCCAGCTTGGCTTCGTCGGTCATCATATCCTTGTCCCACACGGGGTCGAAGGTCAGCACGACATTGACGGCCTCGACGCCCTTGACCTTCATCACCTGGTGGTGCACTTCGGCGACCAGGTCGTCGGCCATCGGGCAGTTGGGGGCGGTGAGCGTCATGCGGATCTCGACCGAGTGGTCGGGCTCGTAGTTGATCTCGTAGATCAGTCCCAGATCGTAAATGTTGACCGGAATTTCGGGATCGTAGACATTCTTAAGGGTCATCACGATCTCCTTTTCCACTTGCAGTATCTCTTCGGGTGTCATGGCGGTATCAGTTGTTTTTGTGTTCGCCGGCCTGAAAGGCGACGGCATAAAGACGCATCTGCTTGACCATGGCCACCAGACCGTTCGAGCGCGTGGGCGAGAGGTTCTCTTTCAAGCCGATGCGGTCGATGAAATAGAGGTCCGTGGCGAGCACCTCCTCGGGCGTGCGGCCGTCCAGTACACGGATCAGCAGGGCGATGATGCCTTTGGTGATGATGGCGTCGCTGTCGGCCGAGTAGCGTACCCGTCCCTCCTCCAACCGGGCGTCGACCCACACGCGCGACTGACAGCCGCGGATCAGCCAGGCGTCGGTCCGGTGGGCGGGATCTATGGCGGGCAGCGTCTCGCTCAACCCGATCAGATAATCGTATTTGTCCAGCCAATCGTCGAAAACGGCGAACTCTTCGATGATTTCTTCTTGTATCTTGTCCATAATCTTATGGTTATTCAATGGTTGTGATCTCCTGCAGGGGGTGTGCCTCGCAGGCGTCGGGCGCGGCGATTCCCGTCAGCGCGGAGAGTGTGGGGGCGACGGCCGTCATATCGACCGGGCGTTTGACGAGCGCGTGGGGGATCCGGTGGCCGAAGAAGAGGAGCGGCACGCGGCGGTCGTAGACATAGAGCGACCCCGATGCCGAGCGTGAGCGGTCGCGGAGCTCGATCATTCCCGGAACGAAGTTCAGCAACACGTCGCCCGAACGCCGCGGATAGAATCCGTTCTGCATCAATTCTCCCACGCCGTCGCTAAAGGCCCTCGAGCGCAGGGCTGTGGCGGTCAGCGCGTGGCTTACGCCCTCGAACTGCAATGCGAAGGCGGCCACGTCGTTCTGTATGGCCTCCAGCGGGAGGTTCTTTTCGTAGATCAGGTTGTGGTTCAGCCACAGCGAGTGTTCGCCGTAACGCTCGACCCAGCGTCCCTGGCCGTAGCGGGCCGAGAGGAAGCTGTTGAGGATGGTTTCGAACTGCAGGATGTTCAGCCGCGGGATTTCGCGGGCGGTCAGGTCGTAGGCCGGACTCGAACCGTGGTCGGAGGTCAGCACCACCAGAAGGTGCTCCTCGCCGCCTACCTGGCTGACGGCAAAGTTCAGAAAATCACTCAGATCGTAATCCAGCCGGTAATACATATCCTCCACCTCGACCGATTCCGGCCCGTAGGCCTCGGTGATGTAGCGCGAGCCGTCCAGACAGATATTCAGCAGATCGGTCGCACGGTCGCGTCCCAGTTCCAGCTGTGTGATGGCCTCTTTGGCAAAGGCCAGTGTGGCGTGGTTGCCGGCGGGGGTGTAGCGGATGCGATCGTGCTTTTTGGTCAGCGCGGGAAGACCGTCGACGTTCTGGAAGCCGGCCTTCAGTTCGGCGGCTTTTCGGCTGTCGGCCGTCGGCGGGGTCAACCCGATGTCGGAGATCCGCCGGTTGATGTAGCGGTCGGCGGGCAGCATCGTGTTCCACACGGGTTCTATCGCGGCCTCCGCCAGCCCTTCTCTATTGTATTGCTTGACCCACGCGGGCAACTCGGGCAGGTAGTAGCTCGAACTGCGCCAATAGCATCGCTCGCCCTCCATCCAGAAACCGATACCTGCCTGCCCGCTCATCACGACAGCCGACACGGGATCCGGCGCCACGCTCACCACCCGACTTTGGGGTGCGGCCCAACGCAACATCTCGGCATAATTGCGTGCAGGCAGCTTGACGGGCGAGTAGCACCCGTCCAGATCGTCATGGCCGTAATATTCGAGTCCGCGCACCGATCCGTCGTGGATCAGCTGTTCCTGGACGTTGGAGATATAGTTGAGCCATTGCGTGGCCACTACGCCGTGGATTGCGGGTTGTGTGCCCGTGGTCAGCGTGGCCAACGACGTGGGGGTCAGCGTCTGGTGGTAGCCGTAGGAGGCCTCGTCGAAACGCGTGCCCTCGTCGACCAGACGGCGGAAACCGCCCTGCTCGAAGTTGGGCATATAGCGGTCCAGAGCGTCGGCACGCATCGAACTGACGACGATCTGGATGATGAGTTTCGGTTGTGCGACGCTTTGCGCGAGGAGCCCGGAGGTCGGCGCGAGCAGCGATAGAAGAAGGGTAACAAGGTGTTTCATATCACTTTATGGGATCATTCAAGGCTTCGCGCAACGGTTGCAGGTCGCCGTCTGTGGCGGCCTCGGCGCGGGCGATGCGTTTAAGCAAATTTTGTACAAAAAGTTGTCGTGCGGCTCCGCCGTCGTGCAGCGGGCGGTGGTGTGCGGCGGCGCGCAGCCGTTCGATCTCCTCCGCCTGCCGGCGGGTATCCGGGGTAAAGGCCGCCTCGAAAAACCGCTTGCGGATATAGGCTTCGGCGCGGGGTGCGGGGTGGGTCAGGTCGTCGGCATAGAAACCGTAATCGCGCAGATCGTCCAGCAGAAGCTCGGCCGCCGGAAAGTAGCTTACGCGTTCGGGATGCAGTGCTGCGATTCCATCGATCGCCACACGCAAGACGGCTTTGCTCAACGAGTTGACCTCCGCACCGTCCGACAGATGACGCACAGGGCTCAAGGTCAGGATGATCTGCTTGCCGGCCAGCGCTCCTTCCAGAAGTGCCTGCCAGCGGCCGACGATCTCGTCGATCGTGAGCATCCGGCGGCGGAACAGTTCCTGCGGCTGTTTGTGGCAGTTGGCCACCACGCGACCCGCCTGCTGCATCTCCGGCCGAAGTTCGTAGACCATAGCCGTGCCGAAGGTGACGATCACGCGGTCGGCGTGTCCGAGGGCGTCGGCGAGCCGTTGCAGGGCGGTGCGCATCCGCTCCGTGGCCGTGTCCGGGTCGGGGCTGCTGAAGCTGCCGTGAAATCCCCAGTCGAACCACAACCCGTCGGCCGACTGTTGCAACTCTTCGCGACAGGGCCACCGCTTTTCGGCGGCACGCTCCACGGCATCGGCGATCGACAGCGGGTTGAACAGAACCCCTGTCGGGTTGGCCGCGATGCGCATCCCGATCTGCCGTAGCGGTTCGGCCAGCCGATCGGCAAAACAGGATCCGAGGGCCAGAATGCGGTTTTCGTAACCGATTTTGACACCCGACGGTCGGGGAACTATCTCCGTGCGGAATTTCATGCCGCAAAGATAATATTTTTCGACGTTCGTGGTGCTATCCGTCCAAAAAACATTACATTTGTACGGTTAACCCGTTGCATTATGAAAATTCAGGCCTGCTGCAAAATCAACCTCGGTTTAGACGTTTTGCGTCGTCGTGCCGACGGCTACCACGATTTGGAAACCGTGATGTATCCCGTCCGCGGACTCTGTGACGATTTGGAAATCGAACCCCTCGCGGGCCGGGAGGCGGTGTTCGCGGTCCGCGGACTGGCCATCGACTGCCCGCCCGAGGATAACCTCTGCCTGAAGGCCTGGCGACGGATGCACGAATGCTATGGTATTGGCGGAGTACGCATTACGCTCGACAAACGGGTGCCTTTCGGGGCAGGTCTGGGGGGCGGCTCGTCCGATGCCACGGCGGTGGTGTGCGCCATCGACCGGCTGTTCGGGCTGCATCTTCACGAGGAGGAGTTGATTGCGCACGCGGCGGCTTTGGGCAGTGATACGGCCTTTTTCGTCCGCTCCACACCGCAACTCTGTACGGGGCGCGGCGAGGTGATGCGGCCCTGTGCGGTCGATCTGGGCGGCTACACGCTGGTGTTGGTGAAGCCCGACGAGGGCGTCTCGACCCGCGAGGCCTATGCCGGGGTTCGGCCTGCCGTTCCTGCGGTGCCTTTGGCCGAACGTTTGGCCCAACCGGTCGAACGGTGGCAGGGGAGTGTCAAGAACGATTTTGAGCCGTCGGTCTTTGCCGCACATCCTGTGATCGGAGGGATCAAGGAGCGGTTGCTGGCTTCGGGGGCGGTTTATGCGTCGATGTCGGGCAGCGGTTCGGCGGTCTACGGACTCTTCCGCACGGAGCCGGGGACGGAGCGGGCCGCGGAGTCTGCGACGGCTGTGCGGCTGGCGGACCGGTTGGCCGACCTGCGACCTTATGTCTTTGATTTGTAACGCTAATCGAGTGTAGGACGTCGGCGCAGGTAGGAACTGAAGACCACGACGTTCCACAGTTTCAGGAAATAGGATTCGTTCAGCAGACGACGGAATCGCCACATCCGTCGGGCGCGGCGTGCGATGCGCGGAATTTTTTGCCAAATGTGGCGGTTGAAGGGGTTGGGCTGCGGGGCGAAGAGATCCTCTTCGAAGGCTCCGAGCAGCGCCCGGTCGACGGAATAGCGAATGCGCGGATCGGTGATCCGGAGTCCCGTCCGCTCCACGCACCATGCCGTAACCAGATCGAAGAACGGACGCAGCCGAATCTGTTCCATTATCTTATATAGGTGTGGCCAATCGACCTCCCGTTGCCGTTGTTGCAAGAACAGTTGCCAGTCGAGCAGATGTCGCAGGGCGATTCCCTCGGTAAGGAAATGCCCTTGCGCGTGACGCAGCATAAAGAGGGCGTCGAAATCGGCCGACGGACGAAGCAGGACGCTTCCGTCGATCGGCGCCAGCTCCCCGCACGTCAATAGCTCACGCAACAGAAGTTCCGCCCGCTTTCCCTCGCGCGTGCCGTTGAATCCTGTTAAAAAATGGTGATTCTCAACGGTTAAACCGCGGTATTTGATCTTCGAATGTTTGTAGTCGCGGTCGTCGACACCGGCCCCGATCGCTCGGGCCGCACGGTCTACGGCGCGGGTGTCGCCGATGGCAAAACAGTCCAGATCGCCCGATTCGCGCAACTCGGCCGCGGGATAATATGCTCCGTAAGCCATCCCTTTCAGCACCACCAGCCCTTCGATCCCCGCCTCGCGAAGCCGCGCGGCAAACTCCTTTGCGCATCCGAACCGGCGCCGCATCGTCCGGCGGATCGCCTCGGCCGAGCCGAACCACCGCACCTTGACGGGCAACGGCATCGGTTCCGTGACCCGTCCCGCCCGGTAGAGCCGTTCATAGCCGCTCCAGGCCAGTGCCGTCACTCCCTGACGCCCCGCCAAAGCCAAAACCGCCGCCCAGTCCGTCCCGCTTGTCTTGTCCGTTCCGCTTGTCTTGTCCGTTCCGCTTGTCTTGTCCGTTCCGTCGGTCTTGTCTGTTCCGTCCGTCTCGTTCGCGTCGGATATTTCGCTTGTCCCACCCGTTAGGTCCGTGCGGTCGGCCGGCGGTCGTGCGGTCGGAGCGTCGTCGATGGCGGCCCGAATGAGGTCGATAAGCAGCGTCTGGGGTGCGGTCATACCCTTTTGCGGGCTATTTCGTTTTGTAGCTGCAACGGTATTTGCCGCCGGCCAGCTTTTGCAACTTGCTCTTGATCAGGTTGCGACGCAGGGGAGAGAGGTGGTCGGTGAAGACCTGACCCTCGATGTGGTCGTATTCGTGCTGGATCACGCGTGCCGGCAGCCCGGCGAACTCCTCGTCGTGCTCAACGAAATTCTCGTCGCAGTAGTGCATGCGGATCCTCACCGGCCGGCGCACATCCTCATGCAGCCCGGGCAGCGACAGACAACCCTCGTTGAAGAGGGCCGTCTCCTCCGACCGCTCGTAAATCTCGGCGTTGATAAAGACGCGTTTGTAGTCGGCCAGCGCGGGGTCGTCTTCGCCCCACGGGGTGCAGTCGACGATAAAGAGGCGGATGTTCTTGCCGATCTGCGGCGCGGCCAGTCCGACCCCTTCGGCCTCGGTCAGCGTGAGGAACATATCCTCGATGAGCTTCTTGAGATCGGGATATTCGGGGGTGATGTCGGTCGAGGGGTTGCGCAACACCTGCGATCCGTATATGACGATAGGATAGATCATATCTTTCGGTTAAAGTGTTTCCATATAGCTTTGCAGGATGATCGTGGCCGAGATGCGGTCCACCACGGCCCGGTCACGTCGCTGCATCTTCTTCATTCCGCCGTCGAGCATCGCGCGGTGGGCCAGCACGGAGGTGAACCGTTCGTCGCACAGTTCCACCCGTTTGTCGGGATAGGCGCGTTTGAGACGGGCCACCAGCGGTTCGACGAAACGCCACGTTTCGGAGGGTTCGCCGTTCATCTGCGTGGGCTTCCCCACGACGATCGTGTCGACCTCCTCGCGGGTGAAATAATCCGCCAACCAGCGCTCCAACCCTTTGGTTTCCACCGTATCCAGGGCGCCGGCGATCAGACGCAGGGGGTCGCTGACGGCGATCCCCGTACGCCTTGTGCCGTAGTCGATGGCCAAAATGCGTGCCATCCGTCTTTAGAGGTTCAGTTTCTTGAAGAGCTTGCGGAAGGAGCACTCCTGGTCGACCATCGCGTGCAGGCGGTCGATGGCGACGCGCTCCTGCTGCATCGTGTCGCGGTGACGGACCGTGACGGTGTTGTCCTCAAGCGTCTGACCGTCTACGGTGACGCAGAACGGAGTACCTACGGCATCCTGACGGCGGTAGCGCTTGCCCACCGAGTCCTTCTCGTCGTAGACGACGTTGAAGTCGTACTTCAGGTCGTCGACGATCCTTTGGGCCACCTCGGGCATGCCGTCCTTCTTCACGAGCGGCAGCACGGCCACCTTGACGGGTGCCAGCGCGGCGGGCAGTTTCAGCACCACGCGCGAATCGCCGCCCTCCAGTTTCTCCTCGGTATAGGCGGCCGACATCACCTGCAGGAACATGCGGTCCACGCCGATCGAGGTCTCCACCACGTAGGGCACATAGCTCTCGCCCGTCTCGGGGTCGAAGTACTGGATCTTGCGGCCCGAGAACTTCTGGTGGTTGCCCAGGTCGAAGTCCGTGCGCGAGTGGATGCCC
>CAZHMX010000073.1:0-9689 GCA_964533725.1 uncultured Alistipes sp.
CAGCCGGACGGGCGAACCCGAACAATATAGGTTCGACGACGTGAATATCTATACAGTTTGAGACCGGAGGGGATCTTACCCGGGATTTTCCCGGGCAAGATCCCCTCCGGTCTCAAACTGTGTAAACATCTGCGCTGTCAAACCCTTATTGTTCGGGTTCGCCGCGCGGCTGGGCCAAACCATTGGCCCAAGGAGCGCAGTCGTATCAAGACCTAAAACCTCCAGGTTGCCTGAAAGGAGAAAGAACGGGCATAGGCGTAGCTGTAACGTGATCCCTGCAACCGATAGGTTGCGGGCGAGGTTGCGTATGACCGCCGGAGCCGCGAAGTTTCGTAACCGCCGTAAAGGGTTGACCGGCTGCCTGTGAGATTGCGCACGAAGAGCGAGAGCGTCAGCCGGTGACGTCCGGAGAGCCGGAAGGCCTTCCATAGCAGCCAGTCGCAGCTGAAGGCGTCGGCCAGGTGTTCTTGTGCCGTGAGTGCGGCGAGCTGTTCGGGCGACGTGGCGACCTCGCGCGCGAAACGCTCGGTGCGACGCATGAAGTCGGGAACGACACTGCGGCCGCCCACATAATTCGCCTGCAGCCGCGAACCCCAGTTCCGCCCCTGATAATCGGCCGACACCGTGGCCGTATATTGCGGCATACCCTCGGGCACACACCCTTTCATGTGACTCACGGCCGAGAGGACCACCGCTTCGTTGTCGCGGTCGCGGTAGAGCGAGACCCGCGGATCCTTCGCATAGCGGACCGAAGCCGCCGACCCCGCCACCTCGACCCGCAGACGCGGCAACACCTGCACCGACAGGGCCGCCTCGACACCCGCCGCCCGTTGCGCAATGCCGGTGGTCACGCGGTCGCAATATTCCGCCGCCAGATCGTCATAGACCCGCCGGCACTCCATCCCGTTCTGCAACAGCGAGGCATAGAGAGTCACCTCGGCCGTCAGCCCCTCGCGCCCGAATCCGTAACGCAAGTCGGCCGACAGATGGCGCTCCATTGCGGGAGAGTCGACCGTACGGTTGTTGTAGAGCGGTTGCAGGAAGAGCCGGTCGGCTTCGGGCACCGTATGCTCCAACTGCGCCGTCAGCCGCAGGTCGTGCCCCTCGCCCAAACGCAGCCCCGCCTCCAGATGCACCGCCCAGGGCGCAAACGCCAGCGGCCGCGACCGTCCGTAAGAGTCCGCCGCAGGGAAAAGTCCCTTCTCGAAATAACCGCGACGACGGATCCGGGAGCCGCCCGCGCAAAGGCCCGCCGCCACGAAGTAATCGTTGTGCCGGTAGGCCGTGCGGAACATCAGCTCGAGCGCCTGTTGCATCAGGGCATAATCGTAGCCGTAGCGGTCGCCCTCGCGGACGACACGGTCGGGGTTGCGGCAGTCGTTGGGCAACCGGTTCCGTGCCGCATAATCATCCTCGATATAGTAGTCGATATCCCGGAAACCCTCGCTTCCCAATCCGTCGCGCAACTCTTTGAACATCCGGCTGCGGTCGTAACGCACGCGCAAGGCCCCATCTAACTTCAACCGGTCGAAGAGGTAATGTTCCACCCGAACCAGCGCCTCACCGCGCACCGGCCGTTCGACCCGATCGCCCAGAACATAGACCGCACGCCCGTTCAGCCGGTTCGCGGCATAGAGCGCATCCCAGTCGATCTGCGTGTAGTGCGTATCCCGGGTCCGCCAGGAGCCGGACACCGCTGCGGACGCCTCCGGATCGTCGAACGCCGAGGGCAGATAACGCCACGTGTCGGGCAGGGGCGAGAGGGCGTCGAACCACTCCAAAGCGCTTGTCCGGCGCTCACCCGCCTGCACATAGGCCGTGGCGGTCAGGATCGTGGAGATGCCGAGCTCCCAGCACCCCTGCGCCATCAGGGCCGGCAACCGCTCGCGACGTACCCGCGCATTGCGCACTTCGCCCTGCTGGTAACCCCAATCGGGATTGTAATAGGGATTGCCCGTGAGCGCAAAGGCCTCGGCCACCGTCGCACGGTGCAGCCCCGACGTCGTGAAAGGCAACAGCCCCACAATCGTCAGGTGTTGTGTCCCTTTCCAGCGGCGCTGGAGCCGAAAAGCCCCGGTAAACCCGCTGGTAAACGAACCGTCGACCACCCGGTCGCGCCCCGTACGATAGAAAGCACCCGCCTCGCCCGACCATTGGGGCGAGAAGTAGCCGCCCCAGCGAAGCCGCACGCCGCCGTAGTAACTGCGGTCCGTCGCCTTCAGCGCCAGAAGGCCGCCGCGACGGATATAACCGTCCGAATCGTATTGCCGGCGCCCGCCCCGGGATTCGGTCAGCAGATCGTCGCGTCCGTATTCGGCCGACCTGACCGAGAGCAGCCACAGCGCCGACTCGGCCGACCGGTCTATCGTGATGCCGTCCAACGAGGCGCGTTGTAAATAGGAGCGGTGACCGCGCCGCCCGCCGCTGACAAACGAGAGTCCGTAACGGGTCAGTTCGCCGTAAAGATCCCGCGCCTCGACCGTCATCGGTCGCCAGGCGGTCGAATCCTGAAGCCAGCGGTCCATCCACTGGGCCTGTTCGCGTTCCATATCCACCGTCCGCCACGCCTCGAAGGGCCGATACGCCTCCTCCTGCGCCGAGACCCGCTTCACCGAGCCGACCACGACCGCCACCGCAACAATTATGTAAACCCACGCGTTCATTTTCGATCATAAAAATAGCAAAAATAGTTCTATCTGCCAAATATTCAGACCAAAATTCATCGGCGGACTCTTCCCGCGAAACCGAAACCACCGGTTGGGCGGCCGATCGGCCGGCTGGCATAGGCACAGGTCCGGGCGCCTACAAAGAAAAAATTACCCCTGCAACGGGCAGGGGCAAAAGGGGCGATAATCAAAAAGGAGTTTCAACGACGGGGAGGTATGCGGCGAAAAGCCGAAGCGGTTTACTCCTCGTCGAAGCGGGTCATGATGCGCGTGAGTTTGGCGCGGATGCGGTCATTGCAGAGGTTGCCGAGGCTGCCTTCGTGGGTGTGGTGCAGCGTGCGCGTGGGGCGGTAGGTGCCCTCCTGCACGGCGTGGCCCACCTGCCGGTATGCCTCGCGGAAAGGCACCCCCTCCAGCACCAGACGGTTGACGTCCTCGACCGTGAAGAGGCAGTCGTAGCGCGCATCGTCGAGGATATCGCGCCGCACGTCGATGTGCTGCAGCATGAAATCGCAGATCGACAGGCACCCGTCGAGGGTCTGCGTGGCCGGGAACAGGATATCCTTCAGCAGCTGCAGGTCGCGGTGGTAGCCCACCGGAAGGTTGGTCGTCAGGAGCGCTATCTCGTTGGGGATCGACTGCAGGCGGTTGCATTTGCCGCGCATGATCTCGAAGACATCGGGGTTCTTCTTGTGGGGCATGATGCTCGATCCGGTGGTCAGCTCGTCGGGGAACTTGACAAAACCGAAATTCTGGTTCATGAAGAGGCAGACATCCATCGCCAGGCGGCCCAGGGTCGACGCCACAGCGGCCACGGCGTAACCGACGGCGCGTTCGCATTTGCCGCGGCTCATCTGTGCCGCCACCACGTTGTAGTGCAGGTCGGCGAAGTGCAGCAGGCGGGTGGTCATCGTGCGGTCGAGCGGGAACGAGGAGCCGTAACCGGCCGCCGAACCCAGCGGATTCTGGTTGGCGATATCGTAGGCGGCGGCCACGACCTTCAGGTCGTCGACCAGCGTCTCGGCATATGCCCCGAACCAGAGGCCGAACGACGAGGGCATGGCGATCTGCAGGTGAGTATAGCCCGGCATCAGCACTTCGCGATAGCGTTCGCTCAGCTCGATCAGGCGGTCGAAGAGTTGCGCCACCCGGCCGGCCAGCTGGCGCATTTCGTCGCGCATGAGCAATTTGAGATCGACCAGCACCTGGTCGTTGCGCGACCGGCCGGCGTGGATCTTCTTGCCCACCTCGCCCAGGCGGCGCGTCAGCAGCAGCTCGACGGCCGAATGGACATCCTCGGTGCCCGGTTCGATGGTGAAGTTACCCGCGGCGATCTCGGCGGCGATCTGTTCCAGGCCGCCCAGCAGCGTCTGCAGTTCGCCGGCCGTCAGCAGACCGATCGATTCGAGCATGCGGATGTGGGCCATCGACCCCTCCACGTCGTAGCGGGCCAGCCGCATATCCAGTTCGCGGTCGTTGCCGACCGTAAAGGATTCGATCCAGGCATCCGGTTCGAAACCCTTGTCCCAAAGTTTTGCCATAGTCAGTTTTATCCTATTCTTCTGTTTTCTCGTTTTCCGGCGAAAATTGTCGGGCCAGGTGGCCGATCAGACCGATATAACCCTCGACGCCCGCAGCCACCTCGTCCAAACAGACGTATTCGTCGGCCGTATGCGAACGGGCCGAGTCGCCGGGACCGATCTTGAGCGTCGGGAAGGGCATCAGGGCCATATCCGACGTGGTGGGCGAGACGAAAGGTTCGGCACCGATCGCGGCGGCGGCACGCACCAGCGGGTGGTTCCGGTCGATGGCCGAAGCCCGGATGCGGGTCGAACGGGGCACCGCCTCCGACTGCAACAGCCCGCGCAGCGTCTCGACCGTCTCCTCGTTCGTGCAGGCATCGGTCGTGCGGATATCGACCACGAAGCGGCATTCGGCGGGGACGACGTTATGTTGCGTGCCGGCCTCGATCTGCGTGACGGTCATCCGCACAGGTCCCAGCAGCGGCGACTCGGCAAAGCGATAGTTGCGCAGCCGCGCGATATCCTCGACGGCGATATAAAGAGCGTTCACCCCCTCGTTGCGGGCGGCATGTCCGGCCCGTCCGTGAGCCGTGCAGTCCAGCACGACCAGGCCGCGTTCGCCGACTGCGGCCTGCATACGGGTCGGCTCGCCGACGATGCCCATATCGATCGGACCCGAATCGGGCAACCACAGGCGGGTGCCCCCCTCGCCCATGCACTCCTCCTCGGCCGAAAGGGCCAGCAGCAGGTTGAAGGGCAGGTCGGCCTCCGCATAGTGCAGGAAAGCCTCGACCAGCGCGACCACCGAGGCGCCGGCGTCGTTGGCACCCAGACCGTAGAGGCAGCCCTCCTCCTCGGTCGGGGTGAAGGGGTCGCGGCTCCAGGCATCGGTCGGGCGCACCGTGTCGTGGTGCGAGTTGAGCAGCACCGTAGGCCGTCCGGCGCGGAAACGGCGGTTGCGTACGCAGATGTTGTTGGCGATCCGCACGGGATCCGTTCCGCGGGCCCGCAACGTCGCCTCGAGCAGGTCGGCCGTCGCGGTCTCGTTGCGCGAGGTCGAGGGGGTGGCGATCAGCTGACGCAGCAGCCCGACGGCGGCTTTATGGCGTTCCTGCGCGGTCATGCCCTTATGGTGGTGCCGCTCTGCGGCGCGGTGAGTTCGTCGGCCTGCCTAATGATCACGCGCTCCACACCCCCGGCGACGGCCCGGAAGGCGCCGTCGATCTTGGGCAGCATGCCGGCGTAGATCGTACCCTCGGCCTTCAGACGGGCATAGCTTTCGGGGGTGATCTCCCCGATCACGCTGTCCGGGTCGTTCACATCGCGCAACACGCCCCGTTTCTCGAAGCAGAAGACCAGATCGGTCGGTGCAAGGCGGGCCGCACCGATTGCCACCGCCGAGGCGACACTGTCGGCATTGGTATTGAGCAGCGTTCCCGCCCCGTCGCAGGTGATGGCGCAGAAGACCGGCGTCAGCCCCGCCTCCAGAAGCGTCCGCAGCAGGCCGGTATCCACGCCGTCGGCAGCGATGTCGCCCACGAAACCATAGTCGACCGACTCCACCGCACGGCGCACCGAACGGATCGCCCCGCCGTCGGCACCCGAAAGTCCGATGGCCCGGCATCCGGCGGCCGAAAGCGCGGCCACCAGCTGTTTGTTGACCAAACCGGCATAGACCATCGTCACCACCTCCAGCGTATCGCGGTCGGTGATCCGCCGCCCGTCGACCATGCGGCTCTCAATACCCAGACGGGCCGCCAGACGGGTAGCCAGCTTGCCGCCGCCGTGCACGAGGATCTTCGGACCCGGCAGCGCGGCGAAATCGCGCACGAAACGGGCCGTAGCCTCGGGGGAATCGATCACGTTGCCGCCGATCTTCACCACAGTAATGCGTTCCATAGGCTTCTGCGGATCTTTAGAGGCTTTCGAGCAGCCGTTTGAGAACCGTCTCGGCCGAGATCTCGCGGTTGGCCGCCTCGGGGATCACCAAGCTGCGCGGCGACTCGATCACCTCGTCGGTGACGATCATGTTGCGGCGCACGGGCAGGCAGTGGAGGAAGCAGGCATCGTTGGTCAGGGCCATCTTCTCGGCATCGACCGTCCAGCTGCGGTCGCGGCTCAGCACCTTGCCGTAGTTGGGGTCGGCATAGGCGGCCCAGTTCTTCGCATAGATAAAGTCGGCACCCTCGAACGCCTTGCGCTGGTCGTACTCCACACGGGCGCGGCCGACAAACTGCGGGTCGAGCTCGTAACCCTCGGGGTGGGTGATGACGAAGTCGTAATCCGTCGCGTTCATCCACTCGGCGAAGGAGTTGGGCACCGCCTGCGGCAGCGCGTTGGGATGGGGCGCCCAGGTCATCACCACCTTGGGACGCGCCGTGCGCTTGTGCTCCTCGATCGTGATCAGATCGGCGAAACTCTGCAACGGGTGGCGCGTGGCGGCCTCCATCGAGAAGACCGGACGGCCCGAATAGCGGATGAACTGTTCGAGGATCTTCTCGCCGTAGTCATCCTCCTTGCTCTGAAAACGGGCGAACGAACGGACCCCGATCAGATCGCAGTAAGAGCCCATCACCGGAATCGCCTCCAGCAGGTGTTCGGCCTTGTCGCCGTCCATCACCACGCCGCGTTCGGTCTCGAGTTTCCAGGCGCCCTGGTTGACGTCGAGCACCATGACGTTCATTCCGAGGTTCATCGCCGCCTTCTGCGTCGACAGACGGGTGCGGAGGCTCGAATTGAAGAAGAGCATCAGCAGCGTGCGGTTCTTGCCCAAATGTTGCCAGGCGAAGCGGTTGCGCTTCACCTCCAGCGCCTCGTCGACGGCGCTGCGAAGATCGCCGATGTCGGCGACACAGGTAAATTTATCCATTCTTTCGGTTCGTTGTCTGTTTGAAAACGGGCCGGAACTGACGCCGGCCCACGAATCATCGACCCTCCAGCAGGGCCGTCAGGCGATCCACCGCCTCGTCCGCCTCGGCCATCGAGAGCGAGAGGGCGGGCAGCAGCCGCACCGTCGAGGCGCCGGCACCCCCCGTGAAGAGGTGTTGCTCGAAGACCAGCCGGCGACGCACCTCCGAGGCCGATCCCTCAACGTCGAAGCCGATCATCAAACCGCGTCCGCGCACGTCGTGCACCATCGGCAGCTGCCGCAGCCGGTCGAGCAGGTGTTCGCCCACCGCACCGGCATGGTCCACCAGATGCTCGGACGCCACCACCTCGGCCACGGCGATCGCCGCCGCACAGGCCAGATGGTTGCCGCCGAAGGTGGTTCCCAGCATCCCCTTGACCGCCTCGAACTGCGGGCCGATCAACACGCCTCCGATCGGGAAACCGTTGCCCATGCCCTTGGCCATCGTGATGAGGTCGGGACGGATACCGGCCCACTGGTGGGCGAAGAAACGTCCCGTGCGGCCGTAACCCGACTGGATCTCGTCGAGCACCAGCACCGTGCCGGTGCGTGTCGCCGCCTCGCGCAATCCCTGCAGGAACTCCGTCTCGGGCAGACGGATTCCCGCCACGCCCTGGATGCCCTCGATGATGACGGCGGCATATTCGCGCGTCGCCAGCCGCTCTTCGGCGGCCGAAAGATCGTTCAGCGGAACGAAATCGACCTGCGCCCGGCAGTTGAACGGAGCGTTGATCTTCGGGTTGTCCGTCACGCCGACCGCGCCCGCCGTACGGCCGTGGAAGGCCCCGCTGAAGGCGAGCACACGGCTGCGGCCCGTATGGAAAGCGGCCAGTTTCAGCGCATTCTCGTTCGCCTCGGCCCCCGAATTGACGAGGAAGAGGCGATATTCGTCGTATCCCGACAGCTGCCCTATCCGGTCGGCCAGCGTCTGCTGCAACGAGTTCTCGACCGAGTTGGAATAGAACCCCAGGCGGGCCGCCTGCTCGGCGATGCGCTGCACATAGTGCGGATGGGCGTGGCCGATCGAGATGACGGCGTGGCCGCCATAGAGGTCGAGGTACTCGGTACCCGCCGCGTCGTAGACCCGGCTGCCACAGCCCCGCACCGGTTCTACGGGATAAAGTGAATATACATCAAATAGTTTCATCTTTTCCGTCGATTAAAATTAAAAAGCGTTTGCCTTCAGGCGCAAACCCTCCCGTTCGTCCAGTCCGAACATCAGGTTCATATTCTGCACGGCCTGTCCCGAGGCCCCTTTCAGCAGGTTGTCGATCACCGTCACCAGATGCAGCCGCTTGCCGTATTTGGCCACCTGCACTAACGCCTTGTTGGTGTTGGTCACCTGTTTGAGGTCGACCGGCCGCTCCGTAACGTGCGTAAAGGCCGCCCCGGCGTAACAGTCGCGGTAGAGCGCCACCGCCTCCTCCTGCGAGAGCGGACAATCGGTGTAGACGCTCGCCAGAATGCCGCGGGCAAAGTCGCCGCGCATGGGCACGAACCCGATCTCGACCTCACTGCCGTTCAGCCGTCCCAGATTGCGACCGACCTCCAGCAGGTGCTGGTGCGTGAAGGCCTTGTAGACCGAAAGGTTGTCCGACCGCCAGCTGAAATGGGTCGTCGCCGAGGGCTTCACCCCCGCGCCGGTCGAACCGGTCACCGCCGTGGCGTGCACCTCGCCCTGCAACAGCCCCGCCTTCGCCAGCGGCAGAAGCGACAGCTGGAGCGCCGTAGCGAAACAACCCGGGTTGGCCACCCGCCGCGCCGTACGGATGCTCTCGCGCTGCCACTCGGGCAGTCCGTAGACGAATCCGTCGTGCTCGTCGCGGAAATCCTGGGCCAGATCGATCACCCGCACCCCTTCAGGCAACGGATTGGCCTCCAAAAACTTGCAGCTCTGGCCGTGGGCCGAGCAGAGAAAGAGCAGGTCGATCGTCCGCAGGTCGTACTCCGCCGCAAAACGCAGTTCGGTATCGCCCGCCAGACCGCCGTGCACGTCGCACACCGCATTGCCGGCATTGCTCTGGCTGTGCACGAAGACGATCTCCGCCGCGGGATGGTTCACAAGAAGACGGAGCAGTTCGCCCGCGGTATACCCCGCTCCGCCGATGATGCCGACGCGCATGGATTACTCCTCCTGTTTTTCGTTGCGCCGCTGCACGTTGTAGTAGATCTTCATCGGCACGGAGAGCATCCGCGTGAAGCCCTTCACGTCGTCGGCCGTCCACGCCTTGTTCACCTCGCCGTACTCGCCGAAGTCGGTCTTCATCAGATCGAAGGTCGAGTCGACGCCCACCAGCGTGTAGCCCAGCGGACGCAGCCGCACCTCGACCGTACCCGTGACGTTCTGCTGCGAGTGAACCAGGAACTGCTCGATGTCGCGCATCACCGGATCGAGATACTGCGCCTCGTGGAGGAACATGCCGTACCAGGTCGAGAGCTGCTCCTTCCAGTAGAGCTGCCACTTGGTCAGCGTGTGCTTCTCCAGCATCTTGTGGGCGGCGATGATGAGGATCGGCGCCGCCGCCTCGAATCCCACACGGCCCTTGATGCCGATGATCGTGTCGCCGATGTGCATGTCGCGGCCGATGCCGT